>JBLNAS010000086.1:0-2906 GCA_050259475.1 Methylocystaceae bacterium | reverse complement strand
TTTTATGGGCAAATAACTGTAAGTCCATTTTAAACATCTTAGGTTACACCTCCTTGTAGTCGACCTTTACAAAATCGGGATAGGCTTCACATATTGCCTCTATCCCCAGTTGCATACTTCGCAATATCGCCTGCGAGGCTATTACTTCCTCATCAGACTGTAGATTGCTGATCTGGCAGCTTAACTTACCAGTTTCCTGATGCCAACGGGTCTGTTGGCCGAGGTGATTTACCAGCCCTAAGGCCGCCGTCTGCGCGATAGCTGATACGCCAGCACAAACAATATCTTGCCCCGCCTCTTTATACCCCGTATGACCAGTAACCTGAAAACCAACAATCTTTTGTTTACTGGTCTGGATGGTATACTTAACCATCTTTAAGCCTGGATAGTTTCAATCCGCACCCGGGTAAACGGCTGCCGGTGACCCTGTTTTTTTCTTACATTCTTTTTGGCTTTGTAGGTAAAGATCAGGATTTTCTTAGCCTTACCCTGTTCCACTACGGTACCAGCAACTACTGCTCCCTCAACATAAGGGGAACCTACTTTAATCACACCGTCATTAACCATCAAGACCCGATCAAAGGTTACGGACTCGCCTACGGCATGATCTAGCTTCTCAACCAGAAGTAACTGACCTTCCTGTACCCGGTACTGTTTACCCCCGGTTTCTACGATTGCGTACATGTTAACACCTCCACACACTTCTTATACTCGCCGGAAGGCAGGTGGGCTTTAGGCCACTTCAAACCTGTTCCGCGCGGTTGCAAAAATGCAAAAACCGCCATACAAGAATCTAACACAAGACTACTTACCGCGTCAAGGTAATAGCCACTTTTTCCTCACATAAGATGTTCCGCCAATATAACTAGCAAATTTCCAATGACTGACTAAATAGGCGGCCAATACTGACATTAGGGCAACTATAAAATACAACTTGAACATTCCAGCATTCCCCTGCCAATGACCGGGCTTAAACCTAAATAGTAACCAGATAAACAAGGGGTGGCATAAAAATATAAATAGGGTTTGTTGCGCTAGCCATTTCAAAACGGCTTCACCCCAGGCTGACTTGAAAGGCCAACGCCCACTACTGGCCAGTAAAAACAGAAAAATAACCAAGCTATAAACCAAGACATCAGGTTTGAGAGATGACTGTCCAGTATTTAAAAATCGGCTCTCCGCTAAAAGTACCATCAACAGTATTAATGAGAAGCCGGCCAGTACTATTAGCTGGTTTCGGAGTTTATTTAGCTTGCCTTCATAATCAATAGCCAGCCACATACCAAAAACAAAGTAAACTAACCACGCGGGAAATAAAATGATATAGGTAAGCGGTGACCCTGGCAAATGGATTAAGCCAACCTGATTTAGATATAAGAGCGTTTGGCATATAAGGCTGATTAACAATGATATTATCAGTGCCGGCGCTGGTTGCTTTACCACCCAATAACGCAAGCCGACATATAAGCCATATAACTGAATAATTATCGGGAAAAAGTATAAATGGACATAACCCGTACCGGTTAACAAAGCCAGCAAGTATTGGCCCACCATCCCCCAGTTTGCACTTTGGCCTGCTTGCCAGTTGGTTAGGCCAACATAAACTAACGACCATAGTATATACGGCCATAGTACCCGACTAAGCCGATGACGCAGGTAGGCACCTGCCGGACGCCATTTTTGCGTTACTTCCGGTAAAAAGTTTACCAGGCCGGAGATAATAACAAATACCGGCACCGCAAAACGCATGGTTTGGTTTAAAGCAAAGGCCAGTCTACCACTTAAGGTATATCCTGAGGTTACGTGGATAGCGATAACAGCTAAAGCCGCCGCAACCCTAATAAAATCTATTTCTCCTCGATAACTAAGCCCGCCCGGTTTAGTAGAGGAGGCGATATTCCATAGCTTCGAGGTCACTATTAATCACCACCCGCACTTCCTGACGTAATGAGGATAATAAATCAGACCAATGTTGATCCTGGGGAAGTGCAAGCTGTAACTGGGGACTGAGCTCACAGGTTATGGACTCGGTACGCAAATAGCGTAAAGCCGCTAATTTGCGTTTGACTTCATTGAGCACCGCTGCTTCTTTCCAGATCATGCCGGAGCCGTTACAGTGGGTGCAGCCACGAGCGAAATATTCACGAACCCCATAGCGCGATTTTTTACGGGTCATTTCTAAGAAACCTAGACGGGTAAAACCTAATACTCGCGTGTGGGCTTTATCTCGATCCAATTCATTGGTTAATACATCCATAACCTGCTGCCGATGTTCCTCTTCTTCCATATCGATAAAATCGATAAGTATTATCCCACCCACACTACGTAGTCGTAACTGACGAGGAATTTCCCGTGCTGCCTCCAGGTTAATCTTGACCACCGTAGCTTCCAGATTGTCTCGCCCGGTATAGCGTCCACTATTAACATCAAATACCGTCATGGCCTCAGTTTCATCGACAATTAGAAATCCGCCTGATTTGAGCCAGACCCGACGTCTTAAAGCGCGCTTGATTTCTTTATCTAGGTTGCGGCGGCCAAAAACATCTCCGGTTTCCACTTTGATCGCCACCCCAACTGGGGAATTGCCACCCAGAAGGTTCATGATATCAGTCTTGGAGCGATCCTCATTGATAATGATTAAGGTGTTGGTTCCATCGAGATAGTCGCGCAGGGCTCGTTCTACGGTGCCCACATCCTCATATAACAGGTGGGGAACTGGTCCAGTTTTATACTGGCGGTAGATTTCACTCCAGAGTTGATATAATTCCCGGAGTTCAGCCTCAACCTCTTTCATGGGTACGGAAGCCGCCGCCGTTCTAATGATAACCCCTACCCCCTCAGGTTTGAGGTTACCAATTTCCGTTTTTAGTTTCTGCCGCAAGCTGCTGTCTTCTATTTTCCGTGAC
>JBLNAS010000085.1:0-11080 GCA_050259475.1 Methylocystaceae bacterium | reverse complement strand
AAGCGGTCCCCAACCTGGTTGCGCTTTTCGAATACTACGGGATCTAAACCCTGTTTTTTTAGGGTAATGGCGCAACAAAGCCCGGATAAGCCTGCACCCATAATAGCGATTTTCAAATTCTAAACATCCTAACTTTCTCAATTTCTTTAGTAGTATCTACGGGTTAAAGAGAAAAATTGCAATTCGGGTTATTAATCTCCATCGATAGATTGCACGCTCCCTCCTCCGGACGCATAAGGTGCAGTATTGGATAGAATTGCCAAAATTTAATCGTGGAGGTTTTGCCAATATGGCAGAGATGCTAAAGGATTTAGACTATTTGCATCCGACCTTAAAGAAGAAAGCGGAAATGTTAATTGAAAAATGCATTGATCACCAAATGCCGATTGTGATTACTGAAACCCTGCGCGCCGAATCTCGCCAAAATGACCTTTACGCCCAGGGGAGAAGTGGCCCCCGTAAACACTGGAAGCGGGTAACTAATGCTCGGTATCCTCAGTCATTACATAGTTGGGGTCTGGCTTTTGATTTTGCAGTTTTAGTTGACGGTAAAGTGAACTGGCAGCGGCTGGATTTATATGATCAGGTAGGGCATCTTGGTGAAAGCCTGGGCTTAGAGTGGGGAGGACGTTGGAAACGTTTAGCTGACCGTCCACACTTTCAATTGCCCGGTTTTGAATGGTTATCGCTGGTTCGCCAATACAGTTCCCCAGACTTTTATATTCGCGCTTATGGTGGTAAACCGATACGCTGACCCAAGGTAATATGAAAATCTATTTTCTATATGTGGGAGCTTAGAGAGGGAAATCCATGGATAAGATGGATTAGCTTTAGGTGGGTAAAAACCTTCACCGGGGGCTAATTCTCTTTTTATTACTAATGGTAAAAAATACTTTGCCCCATATCTACCCTATGGTATGCTTAATATATAACAAAGCATATAGGGGGAGATGGAATGAAAACTAGGATTACCGAGCTGTTTGGTATTGAATATCCCATTATTTGTGGGGGAATGCTGTGGCTTTGTGAGTCAGAACTGTGCGCTGCTATCTCCAATGCCGGGGGGTTAGGCAACATTACCGCCTGTAATTATAATACCGGTGAGGAGTTCCGGGCTGCCATCCATCGGGCGCGGGAATTAACTAATAAACCAATTGGCATTAATATTACCCTGATGCCTTCCATGCGCTTTACCGAAGAGATCTTTGACGAATTCTTCATTATCTGCGCTGAGGAAAAGGTAACGGCAATTGAGATATCGGGCAAACCGGCATTAAAATATATGGATCAGATGCACAAAGCCGGTGTCAAGATGATGCACAAGGTGGGGGCCGTTCGTCATGCCAAGAATATTGAGCGGTTTGGCTATGATGCGGTTATTGCTGCTGGCATCGAAGAGGGTGGACATCCACTTAGTGATGATGTTACGGCTATGGTACTCTGGCCGCGAATTGTTGAAAGTGTTAGTATCCCGGTTATAGCTTGCGGTGGTATCGCTGATGGACGTGGTTTGGCTGCCGCCCTGACATTGGGCTGCGAGGCCGTATTAATGGCTACTCGGTTTATCGCTACCAAGGAGTGCAAGGTACATCAGAATATCTGGGATGAAATGATTAAGCGGCAGGAGAACGAGACTACCTTAGTATGCAAGACGGTAGGTCTGCAGGGTCGGGCCTTAAAAAATAAAGTGGCTGAAGAGATTCTAGAAAAGGAAGCTCAGGGTGCTACTTTGATGGATATTATACCGCTGATGGCCGGCGCCAAGGCAGCTGAGGCCTGGAAAACTGGGGATGCGGATAATGCCACCCTGATGGTAGGGCAATCGATCGGTCTGATCAAGGAAGTCAGCACCTGTCAGGAATTAATCAGCGGTATGGTAGCTGAGGCGCAAGCGGTATTAGAGAAGAAATTAGCATTGTTTAAATAGTAATTCACCGGGTATAGAATAAGATTACCGGTGCATGCCAAGCATGTAGACGGAATGATAGTCAGTGAAGGGCAGCTATAGCCTGAACTGGTGGTCATTCCGTTTTGGTTTTTGGATCAAGGGGGTAGGGTGATGGCCTTATTTGAGTTAAACAAAGTTGTCTATGAAGTATTAAATCCCCAAGGGCAGCGGCTCCGACTGCTGAAAGAGATAGACTTAGCGGTTGATGAAGGTGAGTTATTCACCATAATCGGTCCGTCAGGTGCCGGAAAAAGTTCGCTTATTTATCTACTTAATCGCTTGCACGAAGTTACAGCGGGACAGATTAATTATGCTGGGCAGCCAATAAAGGAGTATGAGGTTACTAAGCTACGGCGGGAAGTGGCATTGCTGCTGCAAAAGCCTTTTATGTTACCAGGGACGGTACTGGCTAATATCTTGGCTGGACCGCAGTTAAGTGGGAGCATGCCTAGGCGTACCCCGGAAGAGTTATTGACCTTGGTCGGTTTAGCCCCTGCACTTCTTAGCCAAGCTGCAAAAAGCTTATCGGGGGGGGAGCAGCAGCGGGTAAGTTTAGCACGGCTACTGGCCAATTCGCCACGGGTTTTATTACTCGATGAACCGACAGCAGCCTTAAACCAGGCAGCGGCGGATGAAGTCGAGCATCTGATCAGCCATTTAATAGCTCACGAAAAACTGACCGTAATCATGGTTACTCATGACCTGGACCAAGCCCGTCGGCTTGGTACTACCACCGCATTATTAGTAGATGGTCGGGTCGTGGAATGCCAGACTACTAAGTCATTATTCAGCGGGGCACAACAGAATTTAACTGTGAGTTATTTAGAAGAGAATTGGCAGCGAGGAGGGGTGAGGTAATGGTGACTACCCATGATATCAGCCTAACAGCCATGCTGTTTACTTTGGCATTTGTCTTTGTGGCAATGATCATTTCTTACTGGCAGCAGTTGGAATTAGAAAGAGACATTTTGGTAGGTGCGGTACGTACAGTTATCCAATTGCTGGCGATAGGTTATGTTTTACTTTATATATTAAATTCCCATAGAGTGGCTTATATCTTTATCATGCTGGCCTTGATGATCTGGGTAGCAGTAAACAACGCTGCCAAACGAGGGCAAGGTATACCGGGAGTGAAATGGTATCTTGCCTTAGCCATAACCTTATCCGAGGCAGTAGTCATCAGTATTCTGGTTATCGCCAAAATTGCCCCCTTTTCAGCTCAGTATGTTATTCCCTTAAGTGGCATGGTTATTGGCAATTCTATGGTAGCGGGCGGATTAGTTTTGAATCGCTTACGGGCCGAAGCGGAAGGGCGAAGAGAAGAAATCTTGGTTTATCTTACCCTGGGGGCTACCTCGCGACAGGCAGCAGCCAATGCCATTAAGCAAACTATCAAAGCGGCGATGATTCCCACGGTAGATTCTATGAAAACCGTAGGTCTGGTACAACTGCCGGGGATGATGACCGGTTTGATTATTGCCGGGGTAAGTCCCTTGGCAGCAGTTAAATATCAGGTGGTGGTTATGTTTATGATTGCAGCCACCGCTGCAATTACTAGTATGATGGTGGGGCTCACCGCTTATCGCCGATTGTTCAGTGTAGACCATCAGTTGTTGGTATAAGCGATAAGTATACAGAATTCATCCGGGGGGCTACTGTTACTTTCTGCCTATAATTGACATAGTATTAATTGTAAGCACCCATCAGCGTGCTCAGCTTTCTGCGGGAGATAAAGTCGGAAAAGCAACCAATCTTCTTGTAGATGGCGGTTGACAGGCGCCCGGGCGATATCTATCATAAATGATGGATGCATATTCATTTTAGCCCAAAGGCCGAGTCTGTCCGATCGCGGATGGAGCGGGGGAACCAACAGATATAGAGGGGTGAATCCCGGGATAACCGGGTAGGGCTGCTCTCCAGGCCCGAATCCGTCAGCTAACCTCGTAGGCGATTTGCAAAACCATCTTTTGGGGAAGATGGGAGAAGGAGGGGAGTCAATGGCGGTTATGCCATCGACTGGGGCAAAAGAGACTGATATCTGTGTAGTTATCAACTCCTGGCACAAACAAATTACCGGCAAAGGCTGTGGACATGCTAGGTCCAAAGTGCTAGGTAATATGTTAGTTATTGAGATGTCAGGCTTTCTTACCAAACATGAAGAGACATTGACGACTACTACTGAAGGTGCCGAAACCGTAAGAAGATTACGGGAAGTGGTGATACGTAATAACCGCGAAGATTTGGAAGAAGCGGTATCCAAACATATGGAACGTACTTGCCACTTTCTGGTCTACAAATTAGACCAGGACTTTGGCAAAGCAACCCTGGTAATGATCTTAGACTAAGTTAATAAGATTTTGAAAAAAGCCTCCTTTAGCTTTAAGCTGGGAGGCTCTTTTTTTGTGGTTTTTAAGGTTGCTTAGAATATTCTTGAACGATATCCCAGGTAGAATACACCAACAATGGTGTTACATAATATCCACCAGCCGATCTAAAGGAAACTGAAGGTGCCGGGGTCAATTCTAGTAATGCTTTTATTATTTTCGTCCATCGTTTTAAACCTCTCTTTGGGGCTTAATTGTATTTGGCTTGAGGTTGTACTAGAGGAAAACTATTATGCGGTAGCGGGCCCTTTCTTTACATTCTGGGAAGAGGCTTATAGAATAAGGGTAGAGAAATTAGTGCACAGAATTGTGCACACGTGTATACAAGGGGGTTTACTTATGTCCGACTTCTCAGTACTCAATCCGACTTTGGCCAGTATTCTGACTGCGTTTCGCTTGGATAAGGAGTACATGCGTGGTTGTGGTAATTATCTATACGATGCGGAAGGTCGGGAATATCTCGACTTCATTGCGCAGTACGGATCGGTGCCTTTTGGCTATAATCCAGAGTTTATCTGGCAGGCATTAATGGAAGTGCGGCAAGCAGAAATACCGAGTTTTGTTCAGCCTTCTACCCCGGTATGGGCAGTTAAGCTTGCTGAACGACTAATTAGCCTAGCTCCAGGTAATATGAAATATGTTACCTTTACCCAGAGTGGTACTGAGGCCGTTGAAGCGGCGATTAAGATGGCACGCTCGGCTACTGGGCGTCCGATTATTATATCGACCCATAATAGCTTCCACGGTAAGACCTTAGGAGCACTTTCTGCTACCGGTAAGGATGTGTATCAGGCTCCGTTCTTTGCTCCCGCGCCAGGTTTTATCAGGGTGGAATTCAATAATCCTGAGGCCTTGGAGCGGGCCTTTAGCTCTTATCCCGATCAGGTTGCGGCTTTTATTGTCGAGCCAGTTCAGGGTGAAGGTGGTATCCAAGTGGCAAGACCGGGGTATTTAAAAGCCTGTGAAGATATATGTCATCGGCATGGAGCATTACTTATCATTGATGAGATTCAGACTGGATTGGGGCGAACGGGAAATCTTTTTGCCTCCGAAAAGGATCAGTTAGTGCCAGACATTATTACCATAGCTAAGGCCATCGGCGGAGGCATGTTACCCTTGGGGGCTTGTTTATCCGGGGAAGACGCCTGGAATGATGATTATGGGCACTACCACAGTTCAACCTTTGCCAATAACAATCTCACTTGTGCGGTAGGTTTGGCGGTTATTGACCATCTGTTAGCCAATAACGGTCAAATTGTACGCGAGGTAGGAGAAAAGGGTAATTATCTGCTTGAACGTTGTCAGGAGATGATGGGCCGTTATCCCGAAGTGGTTAAAGAGGTTAGGGGTCAGGGGTTAATGATCGGCTTTGAGTTTTTCGGTGATTATAGTTGTGAGTCTTTTGACATGTCATTTATGCTGGCCCATGAGGGGTTCAGTGCTCTCTTAGCTGGTTATTTGCTCAATATTCATGGTATTCGGGTAGCACCCTATCTTAATGACTCGATGACCCTAAGATTAGAGCCACCACTAACCATTACCTATCCGGAGATGGAGCGGATGCTGGTGGCACTGGAGGACATTTGCCGTATTCTGCAACACAAAGACTATGCCGCACTCTATGGTTATTTAGTTGGTCAGGACAAAAAAACGCAGTTAGTAAACTATCGGGGGACGGGTTCAGCGGTTATCGGGTCCGAGCTTAAATCGGGGGAGGAACCGGATCGCAAGTTTGCCTTTTTAATTCACTACCCCGGACCGCAGGACTTAGTCCGGGCCAACCCTTCCTTTGCTCATTTTTCCGCCGCGGAATTGGAGGAACTGCTGGCCTGGGGCGCGATTAATCCTGGAGTCGAGGTGGTTTGTCACCTGCCCGCCATTCGCTCTGCAGATAGTAAGATTGCTGAAGGCTGGCTGATAGGGGTTAGTTATGGGGCTCGTCAAATGAAGGAATTTCCCCGCCAACAGGTAGTTGAGAGTATTCAGGAAGCCGTAGACCTGGCACGTGACCTAGGGGCGCAGACAGTTGGTTTAGGAGCATATACCTCGGTGGTAACTCGCGGGGGGCGTGACTGCCAAGAGCGCGGGGTGGGAGTAACTTCAGGTAATAGTTTCACCATTGTTATGGCCATGGAAGCTTTGTGGGAAGGATCCCGTTTAATGCAAATAGATCCAGCTACCGCTCGGGGAGCGGTATTGGGAGCTACTGGTGCCATTGGGCGGGTTTGTGCACTATTGATGGCTGAGGAGATTCGGGATCTTGTTTTAATGGGAAATCCCGAACATGCTATTAGTTCAAAAAATAGACTGCGGAGTCTAACTGTAGATATTATGAGCCATAGTTTACATGGATTAGAGCAGGGGCGTTTGCAGGGGGTAGCTGGCTGGTTAGGTGATTTGCGTGAACTGCTAACGCGGCAGGGTAAAGTGGAATATTGGCAGCGACTAACCGCCGCTCTCGATAATGATGAGCGGGGAGCTTTTAACTTATTGCAGGAAATATGTCAGGAGATGGGATGCCCCTGCCCGGTCGTAGTGGAGATGGACACCGACCAGGTACTGCCGGGATGTGACCTCATTATTGCTGCCTCTAGTTCGCCAGATTACTTAATTTATCCGCAGCATTTGAAGCCGGGGGCAGTAGTCTGTGATGTGGCTCGGCCGGAGGACATCGCGCCACAGGTGTATGAATTACGTAATGATGTACTGCTTTTAGAAGGTGGCTTGGTTAGCTTCCCGGATGCAGTTAGCTTTGGTGCTAATATGGGCTATCGGCCTGGGGTAGGGCTGGCGTGTTTGTCAGAAACCATGCTGCTTTGCCTGGAGGGTGATTTTAATGACCATAGTATCGGCCAGAAGATCCCACTCGAAACCGTCGAGTATTTACGTGGCCTCGCTAAAAAGCATGGCTTTGGGCTGGCAGCCTTACGCAGCAGTGACCGGGAGCTAACTACCGAGGAAGTAGGGGCGATCTACCAGCGAGCCCAAGCGATTAAACGGCAAGCAGTTTAATATCATAGGAGTTAAGCCTAGTCCGGGTGGGGTTTTAATCCCTACCCGGACTTTTTGTTATATTTGTGAGTAAGCAAGATTGAGCTACAACTAAGCACGGGATTTTATCAGCCTGATTACCGCCAACAAGGTAAATATGATGCCGAGAGACCAACCTATTATTGGGGCATAAATTACCGATGATTTAGTTGCCTGAGCAAAGGTAAGCGAAGCAGTACTGAGGCAGCAAAAAGCAACCGTCCACTTAAGGTGTTTATTCAAGTTTTTCTACCCTCCCATCAAATGGATCAATCTGTTAACATTATACTGAGTTTGATAGCTTGCAAATGGTAATAATACAAAATCGGGTAGGTGTAATGATGGACATTAATGAAATTAGGATAAGAAAAGATGGTAAGTGGTACGCTGATGAGACGGTGGAGATGTTTCGCCGTAATATACTGAACATACTGGCGAGCAATATAGATCGTAATGCTACCGGGCAATATATCATTCGTATGGGCGAAGAAGAGTTCCCATTGGTAGTAGAAGATGCCCCCTTTTTCGCCAACGGTATCTATGAAAAGGAGGGGCAACTTACCCTGCGTTTTTATGATTTACAAGAAATGCCCCTAAACCAACCCATGAAATTATATCTTAAAGAAGATGTGCCCTACCTATCATATCGTTGGCCTGGTGATACCAAGCTCAGCCGTGGCATATATTACAAATTAAGTGACTACTTCCAAATATCTGGAAATGATATATTTATAGTACCCCCTGGTAGTAGTCTTAAGTCTTGAATCTTGGAGGTGGATTAATGGCGATCAAGGTCATTACCGATAGTTCTTGTGACTTGCCTGAGTCCCTGGTTTTGGCCAAAGACATTGCAATTATTCCGCTAACCGTATCTTTTACTGGTGATCCCAGGGTATATCGAGACCAGGTAGATATTACTACCCATGAGTTCTGGAATCGCATGTTTAAGAGTAAATTCCTGCCCAAAACCTCAACCCCGGATCCCCAAACTTTTATTGATAACTTTGAAAAATGGTTGCAGCTCAAGGGTGAAGTGATTTATATCGGGCTTTCATCCGGGTTATCTTCGACTTTTCAGACGGCTCAGCTGGCACTACAATTAGTGGGCAGCCCGCAGGTTAAACTCGTGGATTCGTTATCGGCGTCTTTGGGCACTGGGATCCAAGTACTTAAGGCAATAGAATATGTCGGATTAGGCCTCAGTCTGGAAGAAGTCACCGCTCGGGTGATTGAATATCGCGATTCTATGGAAACCATCTTTACACTCGACACTTTAGAAAATGTAGTAAAAGGGGGCCGACTATCCCGGGTGGCAGGAGTGGTTGGCGGAATTGTTGACTTCAAACCTATTTTTCGGGGTATCAACGGTAAAGTTGAGCTTTATGAAAAGCTGCGAGGCCGAAAGAAGGCATTGAAGCGGCTGGTGGATTTAGCGGGATGTATGGGGAAAACGGCACGGAACCGGATCGTAGGCATCACCCATGTTGATTGTTTGACGGAGGTTGAGTACCTAGCAAACCAGATTAGGGAACGATATAATCCGCAGAACATTTTGATCTCTGAGATGGGTGCCACCATTGGTACTTATGCGGGTCGAGGTGGGATTTTACTTCACTTTTAAACGGGGCCAATATTGGGGTTTCCCCAATTTTGGCCCCGTCCGCTTGGGTTATAGCTGGCTGATTAAGGGGGAACGGAAACGGCTCTCATCGATGGTGAGGGCTCTTTTTATTTCATTTAACATTTCATCCCGGTCGACGGGAATGATACCATCAACATTCCAGTAGTTAGAAACATGGTCCGATAAGACGTGGGTGCCTTCAGCCTCCAGGTTCTCGACCAGGGTATAGATCTCGCGTAAAGCTTGATGCGGAGATAACAACTGGAATATTCCCTGGTGATATTCATCCCAGAGCGGGGTATTCGGTACTGGTACCAAGGTACGTAGGCGGAGGAAGTCAGGCTTGATAGCATTAACTACCCGGGCACTCTCTTTAGCATGTTCAGTTGTTCTAGCTAAACCACCGGAGCCGACCAGATAGTACAACGACAAGTCAATTCCTGCCGCTTTGACCTTGCGTCCAGCGTCGATAATCATCTCGGCGGTAGAACCTTTATTTAACTGCCGCAGAGTTTCATCATCACCACTTTCCATCCCCATATGCAGCCGGCTTAGACCAGCAGCCCGCAGACGCCGCATATCTTCGGCACTCTTTTTAGTAATATAACGGGCAGCTCCATAGAGGGTTATCCGCTGGATACGAGGAAACAATTCACGGGCATAAGTAAAGATTTCTACCAATTGGTCGGTTTTCATAATAATCGTATTGCCGTCAGGAAAAAAGATACTGGGCACAATATCACCATAACGGCGGGCAGCTTCGGCTAAATCCTCCTTTATTTCCTCTACCGAGCGTAAACGAAATTTTACTTCCTTGTACATGGCACAGAAGTTACACTTATTATGGGGGCAACCGATCGTTGCTTGAATGAGTAAGCTGTTTGCCTCACTGGGGGGACGATATACAACACCCTCGTAACGCATGTAATAATCACCTCTATTTAAGCTTAACAAAATTAACGGCAATGATGAAAGGGAGAGTAAAAAATGGCTAAACACCAGCTCAATGTTGAAAATTGTGTCCTGTTGATTATTGATTTGCAGGATAATCTGATGAAGGCTATGGATCAAGCGGATAAGCTGTATAAAAACACCCAGCTTCTGCTCAAGACCAGCCAGGAGTTAGCTATACCAGTAGTGGTAACCGAACAGTATCCCAAAGGTTTAGGGCGTACCGCAGCGGCGGTTACTGATCACTTAGGTGAGCATACTCTGATCGAAAAAACCGCATTCTCGGCTTGTACGGCGGAAACTATGCAGGCTCTAAATGGTTTAGGCAGAAAACAGGTATTAATCGTCGGTAGCGAGACCCATATCTGTGTCTTCCAGACGGTTCGTGATCTAGTAGCAGCTGGTTATTCGCCTTATGTAATCAGTGATGCGGTTTGTTCTCGGTATAAATTGAATTATAAGAATGGTATTCACCTGATGCAAGAGGAAGGCGCGATAATAACCAATGCTGAAACCGTAGTCTTTGACCTGCTGCAAAGGGCAGGTACGCCAGAGTTTAAGGTTATTTCACCCCTGCTGAAATAACCACAAGGGGAGGGGTTTGCCCTGACTATGAAAGTAATGGTGGTGGACGATGACGATCGCGAGCGCATCGTCCTCCGTTATATGCTGGAACAGGTGCCTAATGTTTTGGTTGTCGGTGAGGTTAAGAACGGAACTGATGCCCTGATGTTAATACGGGAAAAGGCACCGGACCTAGTTTTTCTCGATATTCTGATGCCAGGTATGTCGGGGCTAGATGTGGCACGGCAATTAAAGACCTGGTCTTCACCACCTCTATTTGCCTTTGTTACTCAGCAACGTGACTATGCGGTGGAAGCTTTTGAATTGGGCGCTCTGGATTATATAAAAAAGCCGCTGACGCCGAACCGGGTCGGGGAGACATTGCGTCGAGCTAGCTACTGGCTAGAGCAAGAACAAATGATAGATCAATTGGTAGAAGTAAAAATAAAGGACCGTACCGAGCGATTTATAAAACGTCTACGCCAGGAAGACGTTTATTTTGACCGCCTACCAGTACGTGATCGAAATCGGATTATTCTGCTTGACCAAAATGATATCATCTGTGTGGCTAGCGATAAAAAG
>JBLNAS010000084.1:0-3196 GCA_050259475.1 Methylocystaceae bacterium | reverse complement strand
CCTCGATGCCCCTTTCTTTAAACAGAGCGAGAACAGAATCATACATGGGAACAATTAAAGCACTGATAAAGCGGCGATTGTCGCCTAATACCAATAACTGTTCTACGTAAGGGCTGTTAATAAATTTAGACTCTATCCGGGCGGGGGCAACATTTTTACCAGTATCAAGAACAATGATAGCCTTTTTGCGATCCACCAGGCGCATGAAGCCATGGTCTACTTCGCCGATGTCTCCAGTCTTGAACCAGCCATCAGGGGTAAAGGAAGTAGCAGTTTCCTCGGGGTTATTATAATACTCGGTAATAACACTATCTCCCCGCACCCAGATTTCATTATCCTCGGAGTTTAACATCATTTCAACTTTGGAACCGGCCATCATGGGGGCTTCCCAGCCAATGCGCACACAGCGCGCCTGCACCATATTACAGCCGGAAGAGGTTTCGGTTAGTCCCCAACCATCAAGGAGTGGGAAGTTCATCCCCCAATAGTTCATCTGTAATTCAGCTGGTAAGAGGGCGCCGCCAGAATAGGCTTTGTTCACCCGGCCGCCAAAGACACTCCGAAATATGGAGAATACTTCTTTATCGGCTTGCAGGAATTCTGCTTTTAAAGCACTGTCCAAATAGGCTGTGGGGTCAGTGGTGAGGTCGATTACCCCGTTTTCATCCATTCGGGTTGCCAGGGTCTGGTGGCCAATTCGCATAGCCCATTCGTATTTCTCTTTGCCCTGGGGGGTGGAGCAGATATGACCGGCAACACCGTTCCAAATGCGGGTCCAAAGGCGGGCTACCAACATGACGAAAGTGGGTTTGATTTCCTGCAAGTCTGCCAACAGGGTACGTGGGCTGCTGGCATAGCCAATCATGCCACCATAGGAGATACAGGCACTGTGATTGTCGATCCGATTCCAGTTATGACTGAGGGGTAAAACTGAAAAGACCGTATCTTCACAGCTAAAAGGAGTATTACCCCAGTAACCGACCTGGCTAACCGCTAGGGTTCCACTTAACATATTTTTATGGGTCAGGGCACAGCCTTTTTGAATACCTGTCGTACCTGAGGTATAGAGAATAGTGGCTAAATCAGACTGGGTTAACGAGTTCCACCTTTGGTTATAGGCATCAGGATTGGCGATCTGAAAGGCAGCGCCGAGATCCCATAATTGTTGCAGGTTCATTATCTGGGGAAGCTCACTCTGGTAAGTGGTATTTAAAACTATGATGTTTTTTACCTTCGGTAATTGGTCCCAGACCCGGAGGAATTTAGTCAGCAGTTCCTCATTTTCTACACAGAGGCAGCTTACTTCTGAGTGTTTGGTAGTGAAGACAATACTATCGTCAGGGTCACTGGGATAAAGGGTAGCAACCGCACAACCAGCGGCGCGGGCTCCGTAGTCAGCCCAATCCCATACTGGGCAGGTTGCAGCCATAATGCTGATGCGATCACCCTTCTGAAGTCCTAGAGCCATAAAGCCATGAGCAAATTTCTCCACTCGTTCGGCAAATTCGTTATAGGTCAGAGTAAGATAACCATCACCAAATTGAAACTTTTGAGCCGGTCGATGTCCCATGAATTTTACCGTGTTATAGAACATGTGGATGGTGCTGGGGACATCGCGCATAAAGTTGTCGATCAAGGGGTTGGGTGGCCCATTGTACACATAGGTTGCGGGTGCTTTTAACATCTAATAATAGCCTCCTTCCAACTTACAGAAACTCATTCCTAGAAGAGATAACTTAATATTGGATATTTTTTGAATTATACAAATTAACTGAGATATCCTGCATTTTGACCCAAATAAATGTTGTATGAAGTTGCTTCCAAAGTGGCTTGGCTATCTGGTCATGAAATGTGCACAATAGAAGCGATAGGAATTCAAAGATTGCCAATGAAAACCAGCTTCCAAAGTTAGCAGCAGGAGGAGAACAGATGAAACGAGTGTTAATCGTCGGTGCGGGAGCCGCAGGCATGATGGCGGCCAGGATAGCAGCCGAACATGGTGCCAACGTGACCCTGTTGGAAAAGAAGAATCGCGTCGGTAGCAAGCTTAATATAACGGGCAAAGGTCGCTGCAATATTACTGCTGATGTGGATATAGATGAACTTATAAAGGGATATCCCGGTAATGGGCGGTTTCTCCATAGTGCTTTTCATGAATTTTCTAACTCTGATCTAATTCGGTTCTTCAATCAATGTGGACTTGCCACTAAAACCGAGAGAGGTAACCGTGTATTCCCGGTATCTGACCAAGCTGGTGATGTGGTGAAGGTGTTACATGAAAAGGCTAAGCAGGTAGGGGTGCAGGTACAAACGTCAACCTCAGTAAAAGCACTACAGATCATTGAAGGGGCTATTATGGGTGTAGATACCAATGAAGGCGAGATTAGTGCTGACGCGGTTATTGTTGCAACTGGAGGCTTGTCTTACCCGGGTACTGGTTCCACTGGGGACGGCTATCAGTGGGCTCGGCAGGCCGGTCACCATATTATTGAGCCTCGCCCAGGCTTGGTCCCGTTATTGGTACGAGAAGAGTGGATTGGGGAGTTACAAGGCTTAAGTCTTAAAAACGTCAAGGCGACTGCTTATACCGAAGTCGGGAAGAAGATCAATGAAGATTTTGGGGAGATGCTGTTCACCCATTATGGGTTATCCGGCCCGATTATCCTGTCTATGAGTCATGATATTGGAGCACACCTTTTTAAACAAAAACAAACCGTGCAAATAAGGTTGGACTTAAAGCCAGCCCTTAGTGAGGAAAAGTTGGATGACCGGGTACAGCGGGACTTGGCGAAATTTTCACGTAAACTGTTTAAAAACTCCCTGGGTGAATTATTGCCCGCCAAGATGATTCCAGTTATGATCAGCCGCAGCGGAATTAACCCGGATAAGGAATGCCATCAAATTACCCGCAGTGAACGACTGGGGTTAGTGCAGTTACTTAAAAACTTTAATCTTACCGTTACTGGCACCCGACCGATTGCTGAAGCCATCGTTACAGCTGGGGGAGTGGATGTGAAGGAAGTTAACCCCAAGACCATGGCGTCCAAGCTAACCAAGGGGCTTTATTTTGCTGGCGAGGTACTAGATGTGGATGGATATACCGGCGGCTACAATTTACAAGCTGCTTTTTCCACCGGTTATGTCGCTGGCAAATATGCCGCTTTAGAGTGATAGGTATTTTAAGCAGGGGAGCTCC
>JBLNAS010000083.1:0-4747 GCA_050259475.1 Methylocystaceae bacterium | reverse complement strand
ATTAATAAGCAAAATCTATGCCATGTGAGTGTTAACAAATATTGCTCGAATTTAACCTAATTTGGGTAAGTTTATGGTATGATCAGAAATAATTAAAAGTGCAACTAAATGAAACATGCGCAATGTGACATGTTCCATTTAGTTGCACTTGCTATCTGAATTAATGTTCTCTGAAATTGCTGGCAATATTATATCTCTTCATTTTGCGGTAAATAGTATTGCGGGCAATACCCAGTTTTTCAGCTGTTTGCTTAATGTTTCCGTTGGTCTCCCGCAGGGTGTCTATGATTAAAGTTATTTCGGTTTGTTCAATAATAGTGATGTCTGGCGCTGCCTTAACACTCTCTCCGGTAAAGTGATTTGGCAAATCGCTGCACTTGATTACTAAATCCTCGCATATGTTTGCCGCCCTTTCCAAAACGTTTTCCAGTTCGCGTATATTACCAGGCCACTCATATTTATTTAGTAAAAAGATAGCTTGGCTATCAATGGTCAGATAGGGTTTATTTGTTTGGTACTTTATTCTATCCACCGTACTATTTATCAAAACATCGATATCTTCCTTACGATCTCTCAGGCTAGGCATATTGATCGCAAGAACATTTAAGCGGTAAAAGAGATCTTGGCGGAAGGTTTTGTTGAGGACCTCCTCCGCCAAATTCTTATTGGTGGCGGCAATAATTCTAACATCAACCGGTTTAGGTTTGCTGCTGCCAATACGATTAACTACCTTGTCTTGTATGATCCGGAGCAAGGTAGCCTGGACATCCAACGGTAACTCGCCTATTTCATCCAGGAAGATGGTGCCCCCGTCCGCGAGCTCAAACTTGCCTGGATTACCATCCTTCTTGGAACCGGTAAAAGATCCTCCTTCATAACCAAATAATTCACTGACAATTAATTCGCGTGGTAAAGCACCACAATTTATGATTATGAAAGGCTTATGGAATCTGTTACTAGCATTATGAATGGCCTGGGCCATGAGTTCCTTCCCCGTCCCACTTTCTCCGGTTATTAGGACGTTGGAATTGGCCAGCGCTGCCATCTTACCTTGACGGATTGCCTCCTGAAAAACTGATGAGCGGCCTATCATTTGTTGGAAAGTGTATCTGGCCCTGGAACCCGTCACCTGGTTGACCAAGGCATGAATATTCTTGCTGGGAGTAAAGGTTAAGATTAAATTTTCCGGTAGACCTTTTTCGTTCCTACTAATAGCTGTAGAAACGGAGCAGGACAAATCTTTATCATGTAGCGCAAAGTCAATTTCCGTATTCTTAAGCATTTGTTGTTTAGTAAAGATATCCTCAATATCCAATCCAGAAGGGATGAGCTTGGTTATCAACTGATTTACAACCTCGTTTTTCGCCATGCCGAACATTTGCAGGGCATGTTGATTTATCTCGGTAATTCTTCCAGCTGGATCAACTATTAAAACCCCATCTGTAATCAAGTTCAGCATTATTTCTTGTTTCCGAATTACTTTTTGGTTTTCGTCCGAAATCTGGTTGATTTTAATTTGTCTATCAATGGCATTGGCCATCCCCAAAACCATGCCTAAGGTATGAGCATGTACGCTTTGCGAAGTACCAGTAACGTTTAAACATCCGAGCATATTACCGGCCGGATCAAAAATGGGGGCTCCAGAACAATACCATATATGATTGCCCTGATAATAATGTTCCTCGGCCCATATCTGGATAGGTCTTTTTAATGCCAGGCAGGTCCCTACCCCGTTGGTTCCCAAGGTTGCTTCACTGCAATCATTACCTAGTTCAGGTGCCGTAGTTTCCCGCATGGTTTTTTCGTCGCCCAGAGCAAAGATAATAGTACCTTCTGCGTCAGACAAAACCACTACGCCCTGGCTATTTAAAACTTTGGAATAGAGATCTTCCAAGTAATCATGGGCGGCATTCAATAAGACTATGTTGTTCGCTTGTCTCTTTTTTAGTTCTTCCGGTGAGCACAGCCTTTTAATCTGATGTAAGGCATCAACATTATACTGCTTGCTCCGGTTCCATGAATCGAGTATGTCCTTGCGGATGTTATCCGTTCCTACCGAATTGCCATTCTGAAACTCGTGCCAAGATTGTTTAATATTTTTCCTGCTTTGTTTATCAAACAAATTTGCACCTCTTTTCAGGCTCTACTGTAAATACAGCCATAATTGGTCTATGTCTTAATATTAATTATATCTAATATTGTTCGGTTGTTCTTTATTAACGTTTTTAAGCTCTCTCCCACTACCTAAAGCCATGTAACGAACCAGCTATATCTCTTTATTCAATTTGCTTGACTCTTCGGGTATCAAGTCCCTCCTGAAAAGAATTAATCAACGCTTATCATGATTCAGGCCAATTATCATTTCGAGCTATTTCTCCTAAATATTGTAAATCAACGTGCTATAATCGAGTCGTTAAAACACCGTCATTTTAAACAATCAAATAGCCAGCAAATCGCACTAAGGTCCCAAAATCTTCAACAGAATCAAGAAGGAGGGAGGTCATCAGCAACTAGTATTTCGTTGGATCGAACAAATTTTCCGAACAACATTTAAGGGGGGACTAATTTTGATCAAACTTCATAAATCTTACATGCCCTTGATCTCTTTGATGCTTATAGTCACGTTAGTTTACTCAATAGGCCTGACCGGCTTCGTGGGAATATCATCAGTAAACGCAGATAACGATGATCCTAATGCTAATAATCTAGAATTATCAAACATTAAAATAGTTTCATCTGGGCCATACAACCCTGGTACATTGGTTGACCTTTCTTGTGACATTTATATGAAAAATGGCAATCTAGGACAAACTCATTTTTTCCTAGGCCAGGGCGACAAACATAATTATGTTGAAAAGGTTGATTTGGGATCCACTTCTTCATTAGTAGCAAAAGAAACCAAAAGTTTTACAGGAAAATTGCAGATACCGTTAGACATTAACTTTAATGGGTTAGATACTGCTACTCTTAACCTTCAACTATTCGCTTATGGTCTCAACGATAGGGATTGCCAGCAAGTAGCGGCATCTAGTGACCCGATAGACTTTTCTTTAACCATTACTAAACCGTTTGTCGCGGCTCCTGCCTTGACCTTATCCAAGGTGGCTAAAAATGCTGCAGGTGACGTGATCACCAGCTCTGTGGTTGGTCAGGAAATCACCTATGAATACACAATTACAAACACCGGAAATGTTGATATCACCGGTATTACTGTCACTGATGACAAAAAAACTGGAGCGATTGAGGTTGGCAGCCTAGCCAAAAGCGCATCTCCGGTTACGGTTACATGGAAAACAACTCCGACGGAAACTGGGCCGATTACAAATAATGCAACCGCTCAAGGGTTTTATGGAGACCAGTCGGTACCCGCCACTGCATATTATACGGTAAATATTGTCTCGGAAGCCAAGCCTGGCTTAACACTTACTAAAACCGCCCAACCAAACAATGAAAAACGCAACTGGGCAGTTCCCGGCGAGACCATCTACTATTCATATGAAATCAATAACACTGGGAATGTTGATATCACTGGCATTACCGTCACTGATGACAAAAAGACCGATGGTCCGGTATGGACCGGGACTGTAGCGGCCAGCAAGACCGAGGTCGCAACGTGGTCATACCTTGTCAAACCTACCGATGCCGGCCACAAAATTACCAACCTGGCTACTCTTACATGCAATGAGCTTAAACCGGGGATTACAGACACCTGTACCGTATACGTGGTATGTGTACCCTGTGCATCCATAACCGTTGAAAAGTTGTCTGCGGCGCCGTACCTTGTGGTTCCGGGCAATATAACCTACACATATAAAGTTACCAATACTGGCGATCTGCCGCTCACTATCACCAGCCTGACCGATAATAAAATACCTGACGCAGCGACCCAGACTGGCGCAGTAGGTACGTTATTGGCAGCTAAAGGTGGATCAGCAACCTTTACAGTTACTTCTCCATCGATATCACAGACCTATGCTGATGACTGGACCGTAGCTCAGGAAATCACTAACACCGTTGAGGTTGTCGCCTCCTGGACTTGTGAAATTGTATCAGACCTTGCTGAATTGGTTGGTGGCAACAGAAACCTTTCCTTCACTGTATCAGGCAAAGATAACGAAACAGTTCAGCTATACAGACCTGCCATATCGGTTACCAAAACCACAACCGATGCAGACACCCAATACAAAGCTGGAGAAACAATTAATTATAAGTATGTTATTAAAAACGAGGGCAATATCACCCTGACCAATATCCTTTTAACTGATGACAAATTTGCTGATCCCATAGCTACCGGGTTCGTATTGGTTCCTGGCTCGGAAGCGGTTACCTATACTGCAGCTTACCCGGTTACCAGTACAACCGCCCTGGGTCCCCTCACTAATACCGCAACCGTTAAGGGCTATTATATGATTGGCGAAACCACCACATATCCTGAAGGGCAGACGCCGCCATACGTTACCGATCAAGATTCTAAGACTGTAACAATTTATAATGACTCCACACCAGTTACATACAGTCCAAGCATTAATATTAAAAAGACTGCCGACCTTTCCGTGGCCTATCCCGGAGATACTATTACCTACACCTACAAAGTCACCAACAGTGGCACCACTGCTTTGACGAACATCACTGTAACCGACGACAAATTGGGCAATATAGTTACTAGCGAGGAAGGCAAATCTTTAGCTGTCGGCGATTCATTCACTGTTACCAAAACCTTCAATGTCACCAGCGATACTGATAGAGG
>JBLNAS010000082.1:0-3867 GCA_050259475.1 Methylocystaceae bacterium | reverse complement strand
ATTATTGAAGGCAGCACCGGCCAAATATTCGGCATAGGCCATGGCTTCACGAGCACGCATATTATTACCGTCACAATACGCGTTATAAAGGTTAGTAAAAATCAACTCTATGGCCTTGATGGCCTGGCAGTCGGTTATCGGGGTAGCAGCTTTTGAGGTGTATGCCTCAATGGCATGGGTTAAGGCATCCATACCGGTCGCAGCAGTTAATCCCGGTGGCATGCCCGTCATTAATTCCGCATCACTAACTCCAATAATGGGAGTTATATGCCAGTCGTTAATTGTCATCTTTAGGTGTCTTTCTTCATCCGTGATAACACAAAATCGGGTTATCTCACTACCAGTGCCGGCAGTAGTATTAATGGCAATCAGAGGAGCGGATGTCACTTTTAGTTTATTTATTCCCTCGTAATCTCTGATATCACCACCATTAGCAGCCAAAAGCGCGATGGCTTTAGCACAATCAGTAGGCGAACCACCACCAAAGGAAATCAAAAAGTCGCAGCCGTTATCAAGAAACAGTTTTAGCCCATATTCTACTTGAGCTATTGTGGGGTTGGGCGAAACATCCTTATAAGTTATGTACAGTATTTCCTGGTTATCAAGCCGGCCGAGCAGGCTTTCTATCAAGCCACTATCGACTAACGGTTTATCGCTAACAATCAGCGCTTTTCTTAGTCTAAGGGGTTTTATGTAGCCAAGAGCCGATTCCAGGCAGCCGACACCCACGATACTGATGGGCGGCATGAAATATTCATGGGCATCGGTGTAAATATATCCCGTCATTTTACGACCTCCCTAATATTGCTGGCATTATTATGTACAGTTAAGTTGTATTTAAAAAATCTAATTTGTGAATAGCATGCTATGAAGAGGAAAAGACTTTCATTTAAGGTCTTTTCCTCTTTATTTGTCTGAGAAAGGAGGTAGGGAAATGAACGAAGCCTTGGGTATGGTCGAAACTAAGGGACTGGTAAGCGCTATCGAAGCTGCTGATGCTATGGTCAAAGCAGCCAACGTGATCTTAATTGGTTACGAAAAAATCGGTTCAGGTCTGGTTACCGTTATGGTACGCGGTGATGTGGGTGCAGTTAGTGCCGCCACCGACGCTGGCGCTGCGGCATCCAGATGTGTAGGCGAAGTTATATCTGTTCATGTAATTCCGCGTCCGCATTCTGATGTGGAAAAAATTCTTCCCCAAATAAAATAAGGATATTTATGGAGGTGAAATAAGAAAATGCAGGAGCAATTAGTTGAAAAGGTCGTCGGTGAGGTTAAAAAGCGAATGGAAAATGAACCAGCAGAGAAATGCAGTCCAGTTGGTATGACTTTCCCCAAACCAGGTTTAACTGAATTTGTTGGTACCGCTATTGGCGATACCATCGGCCTGGTTATCGCTAATCTTGATGAGGCCTTACATGAAAAAATGCAACTTGATCCCAAGTACCGTTCTATTGGTATTCTGGGGGCACGTACTGGTGCTGGGCCACATATCATGGCTGCTGACGAGGCGGTAAAAGCCACCAATACTGAAATAATCAGCATTGAATTACCACGTGATACCAAAGGCGGGGCGGGACACGGTTCCCTGATTATTTTTGGTGCGGAAGAGGTCTCTGACGCCCGCCGTGCTATTGAGGTAGCACTTAACGAACTGGAGCGTACTTTTGGTGATGTCTATGCCAACGATGCAGGTCATTTGGAACTGCAGTATACGGCTCGGGCCAGTCTTGCTATCAATAAAGCTTTTGGTGCTCCATTAGGCAGGGCCTTTGGGCTTATTGTTGGTGCTCCGGCAGCGATTGGGGTACTAATGGCTGACGTTGCGGTTAAAACCGCCAGTGTTGAAGTAGTAGGGTATGCCAGTCCGGGAAACGGTACCAGCTTTTCCAACGAAGTTATTCTTCAGGTAACTGGAGATTCGGGAGCGGTAAGGCAGGCAGTAATTTCCGCCCGTGAGGTTGGCAAAAAGCTATTAGAAGCTATGGCTGGCCCAGCACCATCAACAACCAAGTCTTACATTTGATAAAAGGGGGGACTTAAAGATGAAGAGATCTAAACGATTTGAAGTGCTGGCCGCTCGTCCTGTAAATCAGGATGGCTTTGTTGTTGAGTGGCCAGAGGTAGGACTTATGGCCATGGGCAGCCCTAATGATCCCAAGCCCAGCATCAAGATAGAGAACGGCAAAGTCGTGGAAATGGACGGTATACCAAGAGCTAAGTTTGATTTTATCGACCAGTTTATCGCCGACTATACCATTGATACGACTATGGCTTCGAAGGCTATGGCCATGGAAGATACCCAGATTGCAAAAATGCTGGTAGACATTAATGTGTCTCGAGATGAGGTTGTTAAAGTCTGCCGCGGTCTTACGGCAGCCAAGATTGTTGCAGTATTGAACACCATGAATGTTGTAGAGATGATGATGGCACTGCAAAAAATGCGCGCTCGGAAAACTCCTTCCAATCAGTGCCATGTAACCAATCCCCAGGATAATCCCGTGCTAATTGCTGCTGATGCTGCTGAAGCAGCTTTACGTGGTTTCGACGAAATGGAAACCACCGTAGCAGTAGTACGCTATGCTCCATTTAATGCTCTGGCCTTACAGGTAGGAGGCCAGGTTGGTCGAGGTGGCGTGCTTATTCAATGCGCGCTGGAAGAAGCTACAGAATTGTTACTGGGTATGCGGGGAATTACGGCTTATGCGGAAACAATTTCTGTATATGGTACAGAAAATGTATTTGTGGATGGAGACGATACACCCTGGTCTAAAGCATTTTTAGCCTCGGCTTATGCTTCGCGCGGTTTAAAGATGCGTTTTACTTCTGGAACCGGCTCCGAGGTTCAAATGGGTTATGCCGAAGGCAAGTCGATGCTCTATTTAGAAGTTCGCTGCATCATGTTGACCAAAGGTGCTGGTGTTCAGGGTTTACAGAATGGCTCTGTGAGTTGTATTGGCGTACCGGCTGCCGTTCCCTCGGGGATACGAGCCGTATTAGCCGAAAACCTTTGTACCACTCTTATGGATTTGGAAGTAGCATCCAGCAACGATCAGACTTTTACCCATTCTGACATTCGCAGGACTGCCCGTACACTGATGCAAATGCTCCCGGGTACAGATTTTATCTGCTCAGGTTATAGCGCAACACCCAATTATGACAATATGTTTGCTGGCTCTAACTGGGATGTTGATGACTATGACGATTGGAATATTATCCAACGCGACCTGATGGTAGATGGCGGGTTACGTCCGGTATCGGAAGAAGAAGTTATCGCCATCAGACACAAAGGAGCTAAAGCACTGCAGGCCGTGTTCCGGGAATTGGGATTTCCAACGATAACTGATGACGAAGTGGAAGCAGTTACTTATGCTCACGGAACCAAGGAGATAATCAAACGCAACATTGTGGAAGACCTTAAAGCAGCTGAAGAAATGATGAAACGAGGCATTACTGGGGTTGATATCGTTAAAGCGCTGGCTAAAAATGGCTTTAAAGATGTAGCTGAAAGTGCACTTGGTACTCTAAAACAAAGGATTTCCGGCGACTATCTACATACGTCAGCAATCCTTGATAAAAAACTCAATGTCATCAGCGCGGTTAACAACAAAAATGATTATCGTGGTCCTGGGACGGGCTATCGCCTCAGCAAAGAACGCTGGGATGAAATTAAAAACATTCGTCAGGCCATAAAACCGTCTGACTTTGATGTTTGATTTGACGAAAGTGGGGTGAATACCATGCAAGTAAGTGAACAACTAATCAGGGAAGTAATTACGCAAGTAATGGCCGATATGAATATTTCCCCGGTCTCCACAACCAGGTCTGCACCTACCGGTCGAGCTATGACACTAGTCGAAAAGGGTG
>JBLNAS010000081.1:0-5040 GCA_050259475.1 Methylocystaceae bacterium | reverse complement strand
AACTTTGATTGTGGTACTAAGTGGGCTAAACTCGCGAGCTGCCAATTTAAATGGTTTCGCCACTGATAAAACCTTTTCCACGCCGGGCATCGCTTCTAGCGAAGCCATCTCCACCATTTGCCGGTCACCAACCACCCCAATAATAGTGTGATCTGTACCCTGTGATAGATGCACCGATAACCCGGCCTTAATTAGCCGCTCACGAATCTGCTCTACCTGAACTGGCAGTGCACCTTTTTTCATTACGATTACCATACTACTAACCTCCATCTTTTTGGGGAGTGTCCTAATCGGGCAAATAAAAAACACCACAGCAAGGCTAGTGGTGTTACATACCATTTATAGGCCACACTACCGTCCTGCTATTTTTGGTCTTAATTATTGCCTTATAAGCCATACTACCGTTCTACAACCCTGGGAACACGCGTCCCAAGTTATCTATTAGTTTAACACATTAAACTTAAGTAGCCACCAACAATTTTGCCAAACCCATAACTTGCCAACTCAGGTCAAGTTAGTTTTAGTGCTAGACACCACAACTTAACTTATGGCCATGCTAATTAGTTTCAGATGCCATTGCCCATTCTTATAGGTGGCTTCGTAGCTAGGAAATACAGCACCTAGATTACCAAACCAAGAGACACCATCAATAATTGCTCGGTTATCACTATAACTGTCAAGCTTTACAGATAGCACAGTGCCATCCTTAGCAGCTTGAAGCTGACCACCTTCCTCTAGCTTAAACTTAGCCGGGTCTTGCTTCACCAGTTCATAATCGTAGACCTGGGGGGACAAGTCCTGTAACTGCTCTAACACTTTTGCTTTAGCTTCACTACTTATCCCCTCTAAGCTATCAAGTTTGACGGCAATAAATCGATTCCCACCATTTTCTTGCTGAAAAGCCGCTCGCATAACAGTTGTATACAAAGCCATTCTCTTTTCTTCTTCCTGACTAAACTGAGACTTTGGCTGGTTTGGTGTCGGTTGATCATTGGTACAACCCTCTAATGACAAAGATAATAATACTACCACTCCGATAATCAAGAGTAGATTTAGATATTTTATGAACCGCATTAAATTTGACCTCCCACCAAGAGAATACTTTCAATAAATAATTACTCATTTATTGATAGAATTCTTTCACCAGTCCTTATACCAGGACAATGGCCGCCATATTTAATGTCTAGCTAAATCGCAATTTTTGCTAAAATAGAGTTACCGAGGAGGTGCGTAATGAAACTAGATTCTATCGCTTTTAATGTCGTACTTAACAATCTTACCGAAGGGGTTTATTTCGTTGATAAAAAGCGCCGAATCTCTTATTGGAATCATGGAGCTGAGGCCATAACTGTATATAAAGGTGAGGAGGTAATCGATTCTTATTGTTGTGATAACATTTTGATGCACGTCGATGATGATGGCCATCAGTTGTGCCAAGACGGTTGCCCTATCCAGGATACTTTAATTGATGGCCAGGAACGTCGCCGCAATGTTTATCTCCATCATCGAGATGGCAAGCGGGTTCCTGTGTGGTTGATTACCATGCCGTTGTTTGATGAACAAGGTAACCTCACCGGGGCGGCTGAGATTTTTGGTGAAAACACGGCCCGGATACAAGTCCAGGAACGCATGCGAGAACTAGAACAGATGGCCTATTTGGATGCTTTGACTGGGGTAGCCAATCGGCGCTATATAGAAATCATGCTTAACAGCCGTTTGCATGAGTTTTTACGCTATGAATGGTCATTTGGAGTGCTCTTTATTGATATTGATAATTTTAAGCTGGTCAATGATACCTATGGCCATGAAATCGGTGACCAAGTACTTAAGATGGTAGCTGGTACCCTAGAGGCTAATATCCGGGTCTATGACCGGATTGGACGTTGGGGTGGCGAAGAATTCGTGATTATTCTCACCAATGTACAGGAAGCAATGTTACAAAGCGTAGCTGAAAAAATACGTCACCTGGTACAGCAATCAAGTATCCAGGTTGACGGTATTAACCTCGGAGTTACGGTTTCCATTGGTGCTACTATGGTAGGCGGTCGAGACACTACTGCTGAAGGTCTCATTAAACGAGCTGACGAACTCATGTATCAGAGCAAGAAAGCCGGTAGAAATCAAGTTACACTTGGCTGATAGTTAGCTTGATCCGCATTCTTTACCAACTAGATTCTAGATCAACTTAAATTAAAGACCTTGGTTTAGCTCACCTAGCAAACCAAGGTCTTTTAAGCATAGCTATGCTGGTGCTAGTGATACCCTCATGTTAACTATTCTTCGTAGGTTAACAGACGGCGGTCGCCACTGAGTTGGCGAATCGCGGTTACATCCTGGGTCACTTCCATCGTTCCCATATATTCTCCCGCCGAGTTCCGCAAGGCTAAATAGCGAATATAAATAAACTTATCCTGCACTTGCAGCCAGAAATCAGCATGGTCATGACGACCTTGTTTAAAATCGCTTAGTATTTTCTCCACTATATGGACACTATCCGGGGGATGACAATTCTGCACTCGGCGGCCGATAATGGACTTAGTGCGGACAAATATTCGCTCCTGACTAGCAGAGAAATAACGCACCACATCATTCTGATCAACCAGGGTAATATCTAATGGCAGGTTCGTCAGCAGCATATTAATCTCTACACCAGATAAACTGCCGGTATCAAGATTTACCATACCTTCACTGGTTTTATTTGTCGCCGACATTTGCCCGCTGTCGGGTTGCCAAAGATCTCCCGGGGGCCAAGAATAGATCGCTCCATACTCAAGAAATTGCTCCCTAATTTCCATCCATTCGCTATCCGACAATATGTCTTTCAGCATGGGACCAAGTATATTTTCTTCCTTGAAAATCATTTCCTGAGCTTGCTGCTTAAATGCCACCCACTCTGAGGATAACTCTGGGCTGCATCCTTGGGTAGCTAAGGTAATCAATCCCTTTAAACTTCCCCTGATTCCATCATCAACTGACCACATTACTGCTGGCGGACCGGTAATCCCATGCTTCTCCAGGTGAGGAAATATAATATTCTCCTTGCGAGCATAGTGGCGATCTAATTTTGCTAAAAGTTCCGGTAAAACGGTTGTTAGTTCTGCGGCTGAACCCTCTACCATAGAAGCTACATGATCAAGATGTTTCTGTAACTCCTGATTTTCATGGGCAATTAGCAACAAGGGGTGCCCCGGTAGTAGCTCTGCCGGTTCATGTTGTAGTAATGCCTCCTTGAATACGGCAGCATGAACATCACATAATTTGGTCACAGCTTCGGGCGCCATTCCTTCGGCAATTAGAGCTTGCTCCATACTTGCTATTTCACTGGCATCAACATCTTTAATCAATCGCTGGAATTCACCTTTAACCTCATCGACACTCTGGCCAGCATGCAAGCCTTTAATAATATTCTTTAATAACTCCTGCTTTTGCTCTTTACTACCCAGATACTCGCTCATAAGCCCTCCTAACGCCTGACAATTTATGCTATTAGCTATTGCCGTTTTGCCAATTGATTATGAATAAAGCAATTATGGCGGCAATTTTAGATACTGAATTGCCGCTTCTAAACCAAGGTCAAAGAAGTAATTCGAGCATGAGTAATCGGGAACCGCGGTAAACTATCGGCAGAATTTCATATGACAGGAGATTATGATGGGAGATAAATTGCAAGGAACCATGGCAACCTGTAGTCCAGGAGAGCAACTGACCATGAGTATGCTTGGACTTCTGTAAAAGGTGACCAATCAAACCTCGACTATACAGCAGCTAGCTATCGGTGTAGAGGTTAAGAAGGTAGTAATGGTTAATGTTTGCTTTATTCGACAAAATCAGGAATGGTTGCTGATCGATGCTGCCCGGCCAGGAGCCGAAGCTAGTATTCAAGCTGCGAGGGAGCGAATTACGTCAGGCACTATTGCAACTAGCTCATAGTTATGTCGTGCCATCCCATGATCTAGAACACAATACCCTAAACTAGGGCAAAACAATAGGCACTGGATAAATCCAGTGCCTAAAATATTTCACATGGAGCGGAAGAAGAGATTCGAACTCTCGACCCTCGCCTTGGCAAGGCGATGCTCTACCACTGAGCTACTTCCGCAAGATGGTGGCTCAAGGCGGACTCGAACCGCCGACACGCGGATTTTCAGTCCGCTGCTCTACCAACTGAGCTACCGAGCCAAATTAATGGCGGAGCGTATGGGATTCGAACCCACGATCTCCGGCGTGACAGGCCGACATGCTAGGCCGCTGCACCAACGCTCCGCACTCGCGACAAAACCAATTTTAGCATGGGGTTTAGCAGTTAGTCAACATCTTGTTGCAAATTGTCGCCGGCTTTTTTCTGACCAAATGCTATTATAGCTTCCCGCATGATTTTGGCCGCCAACACTGAGGTGTTGTCATTAGTCTCACAAAGGGGAGAAACTTCTACCAGATCAAAGCCCACCACATCTAGGTCTGCCAAGGTATAAAGTGCGGTAAATAACTCCCGGCTCGAAAAGCCTCCGGCTTCCGGTGTACCGGTGCCCGGGGCAAATGCGGGATCCAGTACATCGATATCTAGCGTCACATAAACTGGCCGCTTACCGATAGCTGCTTTGACCTCAGTTAATGGTTCTAATAACTGATTAAAATATAAACGGGTGTGTTCCCGAGCCCAAGCAAATTCCTCGCGTAATCCGGAACGAATTCCCAGTTGAAACACACTTTGGGGTAACAACAATTCTGCCGCATAGCGGATAACACAAGCATGTGATAACTCTTCACCCATAAAATCACAACGCAAATCGGTATGGGCATCAAAATGAATTACACACAGGTCAGGATATATCTCAGCGCAAGCCGCAATTAGAGGCCGAGAGACTAGATGTTCACCTCCGAGGGTAAACAAACGCTTACCGCGAGCAAACATATAGCGAGCCGACTCTCTAATACGTTCCAGACTTGCAGCGACATTACCAAAGGGCATGACCACGTCACCAGCATCATAAAAGCCCACTTCATCCAGATAACGATCCAGTACCGGACTATAATCCTCCA
>JBLNAS010000080.1:0-11636 GCA_050259475.1 Methylocystaceae bacterium | reverse complement strand
CTCTTTCCCGCTTGAACCCCTCTAAAAAGGCCCAGGATCAATACCCCTAAGACAGTTAGCAGCCATAACGTAGGCCACCAGAAATTTCCGCTTATTGGATTTACATAGATTGAACCCAAAGAACGCAATAACTCAATGCCCATCTGGGTAGTATTGTGCAGATAGGCTGCTAGGCTCGGATTTGACTCCAGGGCATAGGTTTTATGCCCAACCCAGATAAAGCTCCCCCCTCGACTAGTCACATTGTAATAAATCATGTTAGCATAGCCCGTCAGGAATACTCCAATTCCGGCTAGATACCAATGCCAATTTATTAAGCTTCGGCGGCTTAGCCTTTGACTAATAAGGTATATAGCCACCGCCAATACATAAATAATTGCTGAGGAATGGGTCTGCAGGGTCGCTGCCCATAGCAAGGAAGATAGCAGCAGCCAAAGACCGCTCGCCCGTTCTTCTGCAATCAATAAGGTGAGTAAAGCTAAGGTGAAGAAAAATGAGGTGCTGGAATTACTCCAGGCCATATGGGTAACCACAATGTGCATACCGTTTGTTAGTAATAATCCGGCAGCCAACAAGCCGACTGTACGGTTAAACAGCCGGCGCCCGATCGCACAGACTATTACTACGGTCAAGGCTGAGGTTACGGCCATATAAAGCCGAGGCCAATAAATACTGGGTCCCAACAGCTTGAAAATAGCGGCTAAGATATAGTTGTGCAGAGAGCCAATATCATGAGCCATATTGGTTAAGGGCAGTGTGTTACCCAAATAAATCTGGTAGGCCAAATTTACTTCGCTTAACTCATCTATATAACGCGGAACCTCCCATAGCCAGGGTAAGCGTACCGCTAAAGCCGTTACAAAAAGTCCTCCCGCTAACGCCCAAGAAAACCCGGAAGCTGGCCTAGGTAAGCCATAATAATTAAAGCTCAGACGCCAGCGAATATGTAAAAGTTCAAGCCCCATATTTAACGCTGCTCGCCAGCATTTCACACTGGAGCCCTCACATTCTGCAGCCTCTACTTCCACCACCTTAATGGCATAACCCAAACGCTGAGCGAGAGCTAATATTTCCACATCAAAGGCAAACCCCGGTACCCGTTGTCGGCTAAACAGGCTCACAGCTGCTGATCGGGAAAAGCCTTTTAATCCGCATTGACTGTCGACGATACCTGGCAATACTAACCCCTGTACCAGGAGATTGAACCCGCGTCCCATGATCTGTCGCAGCTTACTTTCACCAGCTAAGCGTTCACCGGCCCTTCCCTGTCGACAACCAATAACCAGGTTATGACCCAGTTTTAAATAGTGGCCAATCTCCTTGAGATGGTCCGGTGAAAAGGTGGTGTCCGCATCAGAAAAAATGAGAAACTCCCCTCGCGCAGCTGCCATTCCACTTTGCACGGCTGCGCCTTTTCCCCGATTAACCGGGTGCCTTATCACCCGCAAACAGCCAGGGTGAACAGCCGCGTAGCTGGCTGCTACTTGGAAAGTATCGTCCTGGCTACCATCATCTACTATTATCAACTCGAGGCTGCCTTCTCGAAGCCAAGGTATTAACTGCCGGAGGCGGACTGGCAAGCGTGCGCCTTCATTATAAGCAGGGATGATGATACTCGTTAAGCCCGCGGTTGATGCCGCCTGAATTTCACACTTATCGCTTACTGGTAACCAGTCAACAAATACCCAAGATCGGTAAACCACAAAGTTCCAGCTGGCGCTTAATACCGCCCCCCCCAATTTACTGATATTGAGAAGCAGGTAAGTCGATAGCGGTAACCAGGTAGTCAGATAACCGATCCCGGTTACCACCGTTGTGTTGATAATCATTCCAATAGCGGTAGCAATTACAAACCGTCCTACGTGCATGCGAGCCACCGGGTTTCGAGCAGCAAACGTCCAATAGCGATTCATCAAATAACTGTTGCATGCTGCCACCGTCACGGAAATCGCATTGATTATTGCTACCTGGCCTGGTGAATTAAAGCCAGTTCCAATTATTAATAAATTGAAAAGGATGAAGTCAATGGCAGTATTGACTAACCCGGTGATGCCAAATCGAAAAACTTGCTGGTAAATAGAACGTAAGTATTTGTGCATAAAGGCCCACCCGAAAAATTATTTTTATTGCTCATCCGCTGCAATCAGCTCACTGAGAGTAACAAATTTATAACCCAGTTCTTGATAGCCGGTGATAATAGCTGGTAACGCATGAACTGTCTTCTCCCGATTCAAGATTCCATCATGAGCCAAAATAATAGCCCCAGGGCGTGCCTTGCTCAGGACTCGCGCCGCCATTTGTTGTGGGGTCGGACAGTTACGGTTTTCAACCCCCACCGTCCATAAAACTACCTGCAAATCATGGGCATGAGCAGCCTTAATTACTGCCTGATTGTAAAGTCTTTTCGGTGGCCGAAAATAATGGGGATAACGGCCGGTCATTCCTTCTAATTCTTCCTGGGTGCTAACTATCTCTGCCGTTACTTTGGCCAGAGTGCCGCGATTCAATTCTGGATGCGTAAAGGTATGGTTTTCGATTTCGTGCCCGCCATTAACCGCATCACGAATTATACCCGGATGCGCTTTAGCACTTTCTCCCACCACAAAAAAGGTAGCTTTAACCTCATATTGCTTAAGAATGGCTAAAACCTGGGGAGTATACCGCGGATCAGGCCCATCATCAAAGGTTAAAGCAACTAATTTGTTGCCCCCGGTATCTACTCGCGTAATAATATCGCCTTTCAAATAGGAAGAAAGCATCAGTACGGTCCGACGAGGGTTTAGGTCTTCACTAGCCGTTTGTGTATTAACGGCAGCAGTTGCCGTTAAGCTAGTAATAAAAAGTATTCCTATACTGAGCAAAACCCAATATTTATTGATAATTCCCATGTTGCGGCCCTACCTAAATTTATATCGCCTGATCATGTTTCCCTAGTATGCCCTCGGTTACCTGAATTTCTGTGCGGTAAATAAATCCGGCTACCACAGTAATAAGCTGATTGAAATACCAGATACTAAGCTGAAAAAGGACAGGAAGTGGTGGATAAACTATGCCATTCAAACCACAGCGGGTGCTGTTTGAGCTTCAAGCACTCGATTTTTCATTAGGGCGAGAGCTAAAGCAATATTTTTCCGGACAACCCCAGGTGGAGCTCAAGGTATTGCCAACGCATAACCGGGTGAGTGGTATTCCAGGGAGTACGCCGCTTGAAGCCTATCGGGAGGGCAAGCGTACTTTAGTGGTAGGAGTGCGGCGAACCTTAGAATTCCAAACCTGTAAGCCTTCCGCCCATTATCAATTGCCACTGGTTTCAGGCTGTATGGGGCAGTGTGAATACTGCTACCTCAATACTCAGTTTGGCAAACGCCCTTATCTACGGGTCTATGTTAATGTAGCTGAAATTTTAGAACAAGCTGGGCAATATATTACAGCCCGCAAACCACAAATAACCATATTTGAGGGTGCCGCCACTTCCGATCCAATTCCCGTGGAGCCCTATACCGGTTCACTAGCCCGCGCCATTATCTTCTTTGCCCAGCAACCACAAGGACGCTTCCGTTTTGTGACCAAATTTACTGATGTAGATAGCCTACTCACCCTCGATCATAACGGGCATACCACTATCCGTTTCAGTATCAATGCCGACCATGTCATTAACACGTATGAACACGCCACTCCCCGCCTAGCTCCACGGTTAGAAGCTGCTGGCAAGATTGCTGGAGCCGGCTATCCCCTGGGTTTCATTATCGGCCCGGTCATGCTCTTCCCTGATTGGCAAGCTGAATACCAGACATTGCTCCAGCATCTAAAGCAGGCTCTAGCTTTCACTTCACCCGAGGATCTTCGATTTGAAGTGATTTCACACCGGTTTACATCCCGGGCCAAAAGTACCATCCTCGGGGTCTATCCCCAGACCACTCTACCGATGGATGAGACCCAGCGCAAATTAAAATATGGGCAATTTGGTTATGGAAAGTTCGTGTATCCCAAAGATGAAATGGCTATGATCCAGGAATTCTTCACCCATAACCTGAGCCGGTATTTCCCTGGTGCCAAACTCGATTACCTGATATAGGCTTATGATGTGATAAAATGGGGGTTGGGCTCGCTATTAGCGGGTAGAGGAGAGAAAAAAATAGTGGCAAACAACATTTCTAATCGCATAACCGGTTTTGTCTTTTTAATCTTATCAGCAGCCTTCTATTCTACCATGCCTATTTTGAGTAAGTTTATGTACCAAACCGGTCTTTCCCCCATATCAGCCCTGCTGCTGCGATACTTTTTCTCGCTGGTGATCCTGGTAGTATACCTGGCTTTAATCAAGCGCCAGCCAGTTTTTACTCGCTCACCTTATGCTATTATTCAGGGTCTGCTCTTTGTCCTCGGCTCCCTGCTTTACTTTTATGCCCTTAAGTACTTGCCAGCCGGCCTGACTACTTCGATATTCTACATGTACCCAGCTATAGTATCCGTAATGGCTATCGTGATCTACCATGAAAGGTTGGCTCTACGGCAGGTATTAGCACTTATTCTCGCTTTGGCTGGTATCATCATTATCTCTGGCTTATTAGGGGAATCTACCCACCGTTTGTCCCCCTTGGGTGTGATGCTGGTAATCGGGTCATGTATTTGTTACTCCGGTTATACCCTGCTTGGCCAGAAAACTATTAATCAAGCCAGCGCTTTATCCCTAACTGTTACCATGTCTCTGTGCGGTTTTGTAATATTAGCCCTAGTCTTCCCTTCCGAGTTACTGATTGTAACCCATATCACCCTGGAACAGACTGCACTCGGAGTGACCATGGCTGTCCTCAATACTATTCTATCGGTGTTTTGCTTCTTAAAAGGTTTGGCTATCGTGGGTGCTTCTCGAGCATCATTGGTCAGCACCGCCGAACCAGCGTTTTCTCTGCTTTTCGCCTTTATCCTGCTCGGTGAAATCATCTCGCCCTGGCAAGGCTTTGGCGTCCTCCTGGTTCTCATCAGTACCACCATCGCCATAAACAGAAAGTGAACGATTAGGGTCAGGCTCTAATCGTTCACTTAGGTTCTGGAGCATAAAAAAAGGAGGGGATTAGCCCTCCTCAAGTCTTTTTATCTTATTCTGCCTTACCAGCCACGATCCTGCATACTCTGATCAGAGGGAATGGTACTGATCTCAATTCCCACCATCGGCTCACCAATGTCTTTGGAAACTTCCGCCAGCATTTTAGCATCATCAAAATAAGTCGTAGCCGCGACAATTGCGCGCGCGCGCTTCATTGGATCACCGGACTTGAAAATACCAGAGCCAACAAAAACGCCATCTGATCCTAACTGCATCATTAAAGCAGCATCAGCCGGAGTAGCAATACCCCCAGCAGCAAAGTTTACCACCGGTAGTTTTCCGGTTGCTGCAACTTCCATTACTAGGTCATAGGGAGCCGCCATATTTTTAGCCGCTGTCATCAATTCATCTTGGGGCATGCTATGCAATACTCTAATCTCCGCCATTACCTGTCGCATATGCTTAACTGCTTCTATAACATTGCCAGTTCCCGGTTCTCCCTTAGTACGAACCATAGCCGCACCTTCACCGATACGACGCAACGCCTCCCCTAGATTACGGCAGCCACAAACAAACGGCACCTTAAAAGCATTTTTGTTTACATGATACTTGTCGTCCGCTGGGGTCAAAACTTCGCTCTCATCAATGTAGTCGACACCAAGAGATTCTAAGATTTGGGCTTCAACAAAGTGCCCAATCCGGCATTTAGCCATCACCGGGATGCTTACGGCCTCCATGATCTTAAGTACAATAGTCGGGTCAGCCATGCGTGCTACACCTCCGGCTGCCCTTATATCAGCGGGTACCCTTTCTAAAGCCATAACGGCACAGGCACCGGCTTCTTCTGCTATTTTAGCCTGCTCGACAGTGGTTACATCCATAATAACCCCACCTTTGAGCATCTGAGCTAGACCCTTTTTCACGGCATAGGTTGCTTGTTCGGTCACGGTAATTCCTCCTGTAAGCTCGATTAAATTTAGTTATCTCAAAATTATAGCATCTAGTTAACCTTTAAGCCATGCGGCTGCTTCCAGGGCATAGTAGGTGATAATCATGTCGGCACCCGCCCGTTTAATGGCGGTAAGGCTCTCCAAAGCCACCCGTGGTTCATCGAGCCAACCATTGGCCGCTGCTGCCTTGAGCATGGCATATTCGCCGCTCACCTGATAGGCTACCAATGGTATGGGAAAGCTCTCCTTTACCCGGCGGATGATGTCTAAATACGGTAAGGCCGGCTTAACCATGATCATATCCGCACCTTCCTCTAAATCAAGGGCGACCTCCCGCAAGGCTTCATCACTGTTGGCCGGATCCATTTGGTAAGACTTGCGATCGCCAAATTGTGGGGCGGACCCGACAGCCTCACGAAACGGGCCATAAAAGCCAGAAGCATACTTAGCTGCATACGCCAGGACCGGGGTTTGGTTGTACCCATTAGCATCCAGCATTTGTCTAATATGACCAATACGACCATCCATCATATCGGATGGAGCTACTATATCAGCCCCAGCTTGCACATGAGAAAGGGCTTCACGACCCAGTAGATCCAGGGTAAGATCATTATCTACTCGGCCCTGGTCATCGAGACACCCACAATGGCCATGGTCAGTATATTCACACATACAGACATCAGTGATGACAATTAGCTCGGGAAACCGCTCCTTAATCGCTCGGGTAGCTCGTTGTACTTCCCCTTCCGGGTTCCAACCTGCTGACCCGATGGCGTCTTTAAGCTCGGGAATACCGAAAAGCAAAACTGCAGGTATTCCGGCGCGAACTACGGCTTCTACCTGATCGATTACCTGATCAACCGAATACTGATAAACTCCAGGCAGTGAGCTTATCTCATGCTTTACTCCCTGCCCATGAATAATAAATAAAGGATAGATAAAATCCTTAACATTCAACTCAGTTTCCCGTACCATAGCGCGCAATGCTTCGTTCTGCCTTAGGCGTCTCATTCTTAGTAGCGGATATGAAGACATCTCTTATCCCCCTCAACATAACTTTCTCATCTTTCTTAAACCTATTGGAGCTTTGGCGTCTCTACATTTTATCAAACCTCGACTTACCAGAGCATCCTCATAAATATTCAGATATTCTGCAGGTTAACGATTAGAGCCTGACCCCCATCGTTAACCTTCCGGGTAGTGGGCTCGCGGGCCGCCGATTAGAGGTGGACGGGTGCGTGCCATGGTTAGGTGAGCCTGACCAATCTCCTTAATCGGGCTGCGTACCGGCACTGCTACTCTTTTTAAGTGCATACCGATGAAGGTGTCACCAATATCCATCCCGGCATGAGCTGCGATCCGCTCTACCATAACCGGGTGTTCGCACTGCTGATAAAAGGCGGTAGCAAAACCGCCCCCCGCTCGGAGGTGGGGCATCACTGTCACCTGTTCCAAATCATACCTGGCAGCACAATCTGCCTCCACGACCAAAGCTCGATTTAGATGCTCACATCCCTGCACCGCCAGAAAGACCCCGGCATTTTTAAGGCGGGGTAATATGCATTCTAGCAGAGCCCCCGCGATCTCCAGGCTGGATGCTGATCCGATTTGATGCCCACTGATTTCACTGGTGCTGCACCCAATAACTAAAATCTGCTCTGGTTTCAGATTCGCAACGGCTAATAATTCATCTAAGGCTTGGCTGGTTGCCTTGGTAAGCAACTGCAGATCTGGGCTGCTCATTTTGGTTAATCCTCCCTTGTCAGTAATCATTAGCCTTAGCATGTGCAAATCTATCCGGTATCAGCTAAGTAAAAGCGCATTTATTACTTTATTTTTACATCTTGCATTAGCAACCATCCTAGTAAATCAGGTTGCCGCTGACAAAATCTCGGGTTAACTCCTGATTAGGCTGCGCAAAAAAAGTCGTCGTCTCAGCTTGCTCAATTAACTGCCCTTGGTGCAAGAATATTACCTGCTGGGTTAGGCGCTTAGCTTGAAAGAAATTATGGGTAACCAATACCATAGTAACCCCACGTTCTTCGTGGATGCGCCGAACCAATCTTTCGATTTGAGCCACACTGCCGGGGTCGAGATTAGCGGTCGGTTCATCTAGCAGTAATACTCGCGGGCGAACCACTATAGCTCGAGCTAAAGCGACCCGCTGCATTTCTCCACCGGATAGCTTGGTTCCGTGACGATCACCATAACCGGCAAGGTCGACAATATCTAGTGCCTCCGCCACCCGGCGTTTTATTTCCCGCCCTGGTATCCCCCGTACTTTTAAACCATAGGCTACATTTTCATTAACACTTGCGGCAAACATTAAGGGTGACTGCATCACCATACAGACCTCGCGCCGAAGCCTAAGCTGATTTACGTCTGGTTTAACTACTTGTCCCTGAAACTGTAAACGTCCTTCGAGCGGAGCTTCCAGGAAGGCCAGCAAACGCAAAAGCGTACTTTTTCCGGCACCATTAGCACCAAGCAAACCATGAATCTGGCCACTTATTAAACTAAGCTCAGGAATATCTAGTACTATATGGTCGCCATATTTCTGTACTATCTTATGTAATTGATATAGCTCCACTGCCGTTCCTCCTTTCACCATAGCCCCGATTCATCGAGGTAAAGCAGGAGGCTACTGACTAGGAAAGACAAGGTAAGGAGTACTACGCCTAAAATTATGGCAAACTCAAAATTACCTTGCCGGGTCTCCAGCACGATCGAGGTAGTTAGTACCCGGGTAAAATGCCTAATATTACCCCCGACCAGCATTACGGCTCCGACCTCACCAAAAGCGCGGCCAAATCCAGTAATAATAGCTGCTGTTATTCCGGTTCGGGCTTCCTTTACCACGGTCCATGCGGCCTGCCGATTACTGGCCCCCATGGTTAAGGCTGTCATTAATACTTTCTGCTCGCGAGCAGCAATTGCTGAGGCCGAAAGGCCGGTAATTATAGGGGTTACTAACAACACTTGTGCACATATCATCGCTGCTGGGGTGAACAACATTTCCCAAACCCCCAGGGGTCCGCTGCGCGACAGTAGGAGATAAACGAAAAGGCCTGCCAAAACGGGCGGCAGGCTCATTAACATATAGGTTAAACGCATGATTACTCGTCGAGCAGGAAACCTTTTCATGCCTAAATAGGCTCCCAACGGCACCCCAATGCTCGTGGCAATCAACACCGCAACTCCCGAAACCGCCAGCGAAAGCAGGATAATTTCAACCAGGTCTTTACCCATGCCCGCCATCAATATTTCATCCTCTTTCATCTATATAACGTTTTAGGTTTCTAAATCTATTCTAGGTCAACCGCATCAGTTTTACGAGCCAGACGATAATGATACAAATAAATCGGGACCACAAAAATTAGACTAATGCCAGAAGTAAACAACCGCTTTTGCATCTGTCGTTTCTGATTTTCTCGGTCTTGTTTCTCAATTTTTGCACGATATGCTTCCACTTCGGCTACCGTAATTTGCTGAGCCAGTTTTTTAGTCTCAGTTTCGTCCTTAACCCCGTACTGTTCGACAACCATACGGTTGCGTACTTCTTCTGCCGAGTAATTGAGTTTAGCATACATATCATAGGTGGGAAAAAGATAATCTGCAGTAGCATTTACCAGGCTAAATATCTGAAAAATACATATTATCAAGGTCACCAACGCTACTAAATAGAAATAGATGCGGGCTAGATTTTTGTTAATATTGAAGCTCACATATTCCCTCCTTTGCCGTATTTTACATGCATCTTAGCTACCAATTATACCGTCTTAAAAGACAACAAGAGCAAATCAGTATACGCTAGCTTAACAATATGCTAACATTAGCAACGTACTAATTCCAGCATACTACATAATTGTTAGGTTGATAAGGAAGATGGTGTCAACATTTGGCTAGAATCCGCCATGTAAGCTCGGTTATTCTATGCTTGATAGTTATATTTCTAAGCCTTGGGGTTAATACCCCCACCTCTGCCTCCGCGTCTCCAATTGGTGTAGCAGTTCTAGTCTTTCACCAGATAACACCCGGAGCTTCTAATTCGGTTACTATGTCACCGGACAACTTTGCGGCTACCCTACAGATGCTTAAACAAAAGGGTTACAACTTTATTGATTTGAAGACATTGCATAGCTATTTGGCTGGGAGCACCCAGTTAGCGAATAAATCATTGTTAATAACCTTCGACGATGGATACCAAGATGTATACAAATATGCTCACCCTCTGCTGGTTAAGCAACAGATTCCAGCGGTGATGTTTCCTATTGCTATGTACTATCAAGAAAGCTATCCTTTACCCCCGCATTACACCCCTCACCTGAGCCGTGATGAGCTCAAAATAATGCAAGAATCGGGCTGGTGGGGTTTTGGTGGTCATTCCTTTGACGGTCACCGGCCAATCCTTACGGTCCCTGGTCAAACTGGTCCCTTTTACACCAGCTACGCTTGGATGGGACGGCGTCAAGAAACCCAATTAGAGTACACTAATCGTGTCGATGCCGATATCGCAATTATGTGCCAGACCTTAAATACCCTCGGCTTAACCGCACTTGACTTTGCGCCGCCCAGCTGTGCTATTAACAGCACCTTGCAGGCAGTGCTAGCGAAAAATGGTGTCCGTTATATATATGTACAAGGTAATCGTCTTAATTATCCCGGCAGCAATACTATCTATCGGCTTACTGCCACCAACCCTGACCAGGTGCTAAAAGATTTGGATAATCTGTTTGCTACTCCCGGTACAGTAGTACCAGCACCGATTGAAGTTATTGAAAGCAATAATAATCTACCCACCCAGACAGATTTAAAATCTTTCTCGTCATCGGTGAAGCAAGCCATATATAATAAACAAAGCTTCCTACGAAGGAGTAAATAGTTATGATTAATGATTGGTTTAAAGAGATTGATGCGGCGGTAACCGTATGTAATCGTGCAGGTATCATCGTTTATATGAATGAGCGTTCGGCTAAAATGTTTGCCGATGACGGCGGCTATGATCTGCTGGGCAAGAATTTACTGGATTGCCACCCTGGAGCCTCTGCCGATAAGGTCAAGCAGTTATTAGACGAGCCCCAAACAAACTGCTACTCGATCGAGAAGCATGGTCAACATAAGTTAATTTATCAAGTTCCTTGGTGGGAAAATGGTTTGTTTAGCGGCTTAGTCGAGTTTTCTCTACCCTTGCCAGCGGATATACCTCATTTCCTCCGCGAATAATTTGCGTAATCAATCTTGCCCTAGATGGCTTTGTAGAGTATAATAATTAAGCTGAGCCATGCAAATATGCCGGAGTGGCGGAATAGGCAGACGCACGGGACTTAAAATCCCGCGGTTGGTGACAACTGTACCGGTTCGACCCCGGTCTCCGGCACCAAATTAAACTTAGTACCAGCCTTCGGGCTGGTTTTTTCTGTTTCAAATGCCTTTTGCAGGTAACCCTAGTCGTTTTCTTTGCAATTGACAGTCGATATCCATCGGCTATTTTAGGTGTAGAAATTTTATCCCCCGGAGAGAAACTTCTTTTCTATTAATTTCATAATATGTAAATTATAGCAAAGAAGGTAGGTGACGAATATTCCTGCCCGTATTCAAGCAACCAGCCACCAAAGTAAATCCAATCAAAACCGCAAAAG
>JBLNAS010000079.1:0-5760 GCA_050259475.1 Methylocystaceae bacterium | reverse complement strand
CCTTTACCCAGCAACCCCCCTGAGCCGACGGCAACCAGGGACTGAATCGTATTCCACCCATCGCCCCGCCCCCCCATGCCATCCTTATAAGGATCGAGAAAGACGGTCAATCGGCTTAGCTGATAATCTTTAAGCGGCAACCATAAGCCTATCTGTTTGTGCAAAACCACCCATAGGATAGCCAAGAGGATAGCTCCAATCACCAAGGTAATTAAAATTCGCGGGTTAGCACCCGCTACTAGCATCATACCCACCAAGATAGCCAAAAAAACCAACCCGGTCCCTAAGTCAGGCTGTAACATAACTAATCCAAATGGAACTGCAACATACGCGAAAGCAGGTATCATAGCTTTTAAGGTGTTTAACTCGCCTTGGCGTTGGGCCAAGAAACTGGCAAAACCAACAACTATCAACACCTTGCTAATTTCAGCTGGTTGGATCTTGAAGATGCCGTACCCAATCCAACCGGTAGTTCCTCGTTGTTCTGAACCAAAAACCAAAACCAATAATAATAAAGCCAAAGCCAAACCATAAACGTACCAGTTTACTTTTTGCAGTTGTCCGAGATCAATCCGCAACACCAGATAAGCTAAAACAAGACTAACTATAATAAGCACTATTTGTTTTTCCAAATAATAAAACGGGTTATCATTAACCGCTTTAATCGTCGCACTAGTCAACACGATCAGTCCCAGTACGATAATCAAAAATATGGCCATGATAAATTGCTTATCGACAGCTTTTATCCAGCGTTTGTTGGTGGCACTCATGGTCATATCTCCTTTTACACCAGCCGCACTTAACTCTGGTAGATTTGAAATGGTTGATAGAACACTTATTCGCCGATCGAAAATTCCCTTTGATTATACGCATAGCCAGGAAACCATGTAAACCATAGTCCAATTGTGCCCGATTTAATTTTGACTTACCACCGACCAATACCTGATACGGCATAAAAAGGAGCTTCCATTTGAGGAAGCTCCGAGAGTAAATATGTTAACTCCAAATTAGGTAACCTATGGGACAAGTTTTTTATCCCGCAGCTTTCTTTATGCTGATGAATGGTATATTAGCTACCAATGCTACTGTATTATCATAATTTGAGAAAGCTACATCGAGGTCATTTTCATCAATCTCAAAATATTCAGCTATTACTTTGAGTAAATCTTCTTTTAAGGATTCCAAAAATCCAGGAGGAAGAGCATCCCCTCGATCATGTACTAACACTAGCCTCAACCTTTCTTTGGCCACCTGCCTAGAATTGTCCGCCCTGGCCAGCAGGCGGGTTACAAATTCAATTAATGCCATAGCTACCACCCTCTATCTGGCTAGCTTTAACATACGCCCCAAACGGGTAAATAAGCCATCGCTCTCCAGGGGAACGAAAGGCACCTCCTCGCCGGACAACCGCCGAGCAATGCGCCGATAAGCTTCACCAGCCCGGGTACCATTTTCCAAGACCAAAGGTTCACCACGATTGGTGGACACTACAATAGCCTCGTCTTCCGGAACCACCCCCAGTAGATCAACCGCCAAAATTTCTAACATGTCAGTGGTGTCCATCATATCTCCCCGTCTTACCATCCGGGGGCGAAAACGGTTTATTACTAATAAAGGTTCAGACATACCGGCTGCTTCCAACAATCCAATAATACGATCAGCATCTCTTACCGAGGACACTTCCGGGGTAGCTACCACAATCGCTTCATCAGCACCAGCGATGGCATTCTTAAAACCCTGCTCGATACCAGCCGGACAATCAATCAGGACATAATCATATTCCTTTCTTAATTCCTCACAGATGGCCCGCATTTGGTGAGGGCTAATAGCCGTCTTCTCTTTAGTCTGTGCCGCTGGTAAAAGGCAAAGTCCTTCTACCCGCCGATCTTTAATTAAGGCCTGTTTTAGACGACAATGGCCGGTGGCAACATCTACTAGGTCAAATACGATCCGGTTTTCTAAACCCATAACTACATCTAGGTTACGAAGTCCGATATCAGTATCGATCATTACCACCTTGTGCCCATTTAAGGCCAATGCCGTTCCCAAATTTGCCGTCGTGGTAGTTTTACCTACCCCCCCCTTACCTGAGGTAATGACATAAACCATCCCAGTATTCATCAATGTTCTCCTCCATTTCTCCTGACTAACCCAGTCGTTAAGTACCCAATGTCGTTTTATGCTAGCCGTAGTGACATGAATCTTACAATTTTTCGATAGTCACCCGGTTATCCTTGAATAGGGCCACCTCTGGTTGTAATCCATTTATTTGCAGTGGGTTTTCGGGAGCATGAGTAATATGACTGGCGATACGTAATTGAGTCGGTGAAAGCTTAAGTGCAGTAACTATCGCTCTTTCATCACCTTTACACCCAGCATGAGCTAATCCACGCAGGGTTCCCATAACCAGGATATGCCCAGTAGCAATGATTTCAGCGCCGGGATTAACATCACCCAGCACTACTACATTACCTGCGTAACTAACCCGCTGACCTGATCTTAAGTGGCGGGTAATAAAAAGGGTGCGCCCTGATGTTAGCCGAGTCAATGGTTCTTCCTCGTTACCGGTGGTTTGTGGGTCATTAGATTGATAATCCCTACCGCTGACCTGCACTAAGTTAAGGCCTCGAGATTCGAGTATCTCCCGCATTTCCTCAATCTCATTGCGGGTAAGTAGTTTACTACCGATATTAATGGTTACATCTGCTCCCATTAGCGCATGATCAAGGTTCTTAATCCGGGCTTTTAACTGGTCCTTTAAAGCAGAAAAACCCGACTTGGCATCCAGGTGAATAATCACCCCTTCCTGATTGCCTTTGACTACAACTTCTTCAACTGGCACTTGACCCACCCCCTTCCTTTTAACATTAAGTTCAATATATTCCATATATTTCCTCTGAAAAATAAAAAATAATTAGGGGGAAAATGGTCTAAATCCCCCTAATTATAGTGGTTTAAGCTAATTTAATTATGACATTATTCGGTTAACAGACCGACATTATCCTCTCTAGTGGGAGGTAATATTAGATGGTTCTTGACCTGGAAATACTGTTCAAAGACATCGCGGCAGATTAAACCAGCAGATGAACCCCCGTGCATACCATATTCGACCACCCCAGCAAAAGCAATTTCCGGATCATCATAAGGAGCAAAAGCGACAAACACACCATGAAAATCTCGATCCTTTATATCACCAGCTCTACCAGTTTGCGCCGTTCCGGTTTTGGCAGCTACTTGAATACTTTTAGGAAATCCCGAAAATAAAAATGCTGCTGTACCAGTAGTTCCTACTTCCAGCATCGCTCTTTTGATATTCGCAATGTTTTGAGGATCTACCGTACTCTGGCTAACTTGTTTCGGTTCGTTAAGCTTTAAAACCTGACCTTCCGGAGAAATAATACTGTCAACCACGTAAGGTTGCATGCGTTTACCACCATTGGCGATGGTAGCTACATAGGAAGCTAATTGTAATGGCGTATAACTATTGTTGCCTTGTCCAATCGACATATTATAAGTATCAAAAGGCTGCCACTCGGTATTAAAGCGATAATCGATTTCATACCAAGCTTTTAACCGGCGCAATTCCTTTTGCTTTTCTTTATTAAGCTTAGTCTTGCTTTCCTCATCAGTAGCATTGCTGAGCAGCAGTTCGTATTTATGGTCAACTTCATTGCGTCGGTTCTCATAACGCCGATCAATTAGTACGCTGTTGATATCTTTTTTCCACTCCGGCGTCGGTAAAAGTCCACTCTTTTCAAAAGGCAGATCAATCCCGGTCTTAGATCCCAAACCGAATTGGGCAGCCACCTTGATTAGGCCGTCCTTACCTGCCCGACGGCCCATCTCTTGAAAATAGACATTGCAGGATACCGCCATAGCGCGGTTTAAGTTAACATTACCATGGACACCGGTGCAAGGAATATAAGGTGGCATCCAGTAACGTCCAGTACAATTCACATAATCAGCAGTTGGCGTCATACGGCCACTTTCCATGGCCGCCATACCTACAATCGGCTTAAAGGTAGAACCGGGAGGATAAGTAGCCTGCAAGACTCGGTTAGTCGCCGCCCCTGGTTGCAGAGGGTCATAAACTGATTTCCCGGCTTGATTACGGGTATCGGGAAAGTAATATTGAGCAGTGGCTGCATCCATACGTCCAGTAAAGTCGTTCGGGTTAAGCTCGGGGTAACTGCTTAAAGCCAAGATGGCACCAGTTTTAACATTGATTACCACCGATGAAGCAACGCGAGCTTTCGGGGACTGGCCCTCTTGTAACCCAGCTAACACCCTAGCCGCTGATTGCTGGAGAACCGTCTGCAAATCTGCATCAATGGTAAGTTTAACATTGTTTCCTGCTTTAGGTTGTAGGGTAACCAGTTCTCTTATTGGTCTAGCATAGGCATCTACTTCAACCCGCCGAGCACCATCTCGGCCTTTCAGCCATTTCTCATATACTTTTTCTACGCCATCTTTGCCGATTAAATCGCCAATACTATAGGCATTCTCATCATATTTAACTAACTCTTCTTTACTATAAATGGGATGAACATACCCCAGGATATGTCCTCCTAAGTCCAGATTGCTATAGTAACGTAAGGGTTCAATTCCAATGGTAACTCCAGGCAGGTCATACGCTGATTCCTCAATTTTGGTAACGGTCTGCCAGTCAATATCACGCACCAAGGCAATCGGTTCAAACAATTTAAATTTCTGCTTTTCTATCAAATCCAGGATGTATTCTCGAGTTACTTCCGGATAGCGAGCATTTAATAATTGCACCAGGTGTTCAATACCTAATTCTTGGTTTTTGACGCCAGTTGGGCTGATATACACGGTATATACCAGTTTGTTTTGCGCTAAAGTCTTACCATGGCGGTCAACTATTTCTCCTCGAGGTGCCTTAATGCTTACCAGTCGCATCCGGTTTTCTTTGGCTTGAGTCTCATATTTGTCTTGTTGCAAAAACTGAACAATGGCTAAACGTCCCAAAAGCAGAAAATATAAACTCAGAGTTACCCACCAGAAGATTCTTAGGTTTTTGGTAAGCTGATCATTATTCACGGAGGATAACTCACTTCCTTACTACGGCCGCAAGGCCCCCTGATGATAAGATTTATAATACCAAATATATAGCGGTACGGTTAAAACCATATTAAACCCGGCTTGCAGGGCAATACCGGTAATATAACCCCTGGTGACCCCGACATCAGCACCAATAAAGTACATGATAGCCAAGGAAGCGATTTGATTAAGTAAAGTACCCGCAGCGACGGCCAATAAGGGGGATAGCAAATGCTCAGGATAAACTTGACGACGTAGAAGTCCGGCCAGGTAGCCGGCCAAGGCTAAACTCAGGGCATTAACCCCCACATAGCGAGCCAGGTAGAGATCCAATAGCAATCCACATAGAAAACCATAAATTGCTCCCGCTCTACGCCCATCAAGTACGCTCATAAACATTACAAATATAAGCAACAAATCCGGAGTGATCCCCCAGAGGTGATAGGCGGAAAATACCGTGGTTTCCATGAGGATGGAAATCACTGGCAGCAGAATTAAAACAGCCAACCGCCAGTAGCTCATATTAAGGTATCCTCCCCTGGTTTACTCCCTCATTTTCTGGTTTCACCATCGGGGGAATAGCTTGGGGTAAATAGCCTACTACTACTAGCACTTCTTCCAGTCGATCCATATCGGCGGCCGGTTGTAGCCGGGCACTGCGGGTCAAGCCATTTTGATTAGTTTTAATATCAACTACCT
>JBLNAS010000078.1:0-2959 GCA_050259475.1 Methylocystaceae bacterium | reverse complement strand
AGCAGGTGGTGCAGAAACTGTGCCGTCCGCAGATCGATAAAAAGCTGCCGCGGGGCTATTCGGTCTATGGCTGTTGGGAATGTCGCCGAGCTTGCCCCGTCGGCAGAGTAAACCACTCGTAGACCTTTGGGGTCAGCCACGATACGAATCAACAATAAGGTTTAATATAGCAATTTAACTTGTTTTAGCTTTTCTTTCTTCATTACCGAGGTCATCTCCGGTAGAGGCCAGGGGATATAATTCAGTTTTTGCTGTTCAGCCGTTAGTTCTGGGAGCTCATAGATTTTATCTTCCGCTCCCAGGTCGCAATCCAACCATTGGCCAGATTTAATTACCCGGCGGCGCGCCAAGTAATTCTTTAACGATTCTCCCATTGCTGATACTAAATGATGATTACGAATTGACATGGGGGGTACCAGTTTATGAATAGCATTGAAAGGGATATCCATACAGCTATTGGGACTGCAGCAGCCTTGCCCATTATATTCACAATAGGGTTTTAAATCACGGGTACACTCACCAATAGTTACGCGTTTGACTTTCATCTGCTTGATATCTTCAATCGTATAGGGTTTACCCTCAGCATCAAACCAGTATTTTTGCCCATTTACCATAACTCCGGCACCAAATATAATCACCATCGGGAAATTGCGCTCTATCTTTACCCCGTATTTCATCATTTCAAATGAAGTTTTGGTAGCCGCCAGACAACCGCCATCACAGGCTTTCTCCATCTGCCGTACTAATGCCGGGGTAACCGCTTCGATATCATTAATTTTGGGGGCCGTGTTCTTCATGTGTCCGACTAATATTCTTACATTAGGGAAATCTCTCTGAAAACGTTCATCCATCATGGTAGGGTCAGCTGGACGGAAGGGTACGACTTTCGGCTCGCCAATCACAGTTACCGTATCATCATGAAAGCCCTTTTTAACGGCTTCTACCATTAACTTGTTTTCATCCGGATTAAAGCCCATCATCCGGGTGGCTACCCGATCAGTTTCCACACTATTGTTGCCACAAATTATAACCCCTACCTCCACCGGATCAACCGGGGCAGGAGTACAACCTTCGCCACCAATAATTCCATCTATAACCGTGAGATCTGGCTTAAACAGATACAGTAAATCTACTAGTTTCTTATTGATCAGATAATTGTGATTCCGCTGGCGCAGGTTGTAAGGGATGGTACCCATGGCGTTCTTAAAGCCCAGAGTCACACCAGTATATAAGTTAGTCTTCATTTTAGGTACCGAGATATAATAGGCATCTCCCTGAATTACCTCCTCAAGAATACGCGGAACATAAACCTCTTTCATAACCTCAGCTTGCGGGAGCATATAACGCACTACCGGTTGCTGTTCCAAAGCCATTATCCCGGTACTATAATGCCGGGCCACCCGGTCAAGACCGCTGATTTTAAAACTTATACCTGTCGGCATCCCTCGTCCGGAAGACTCGATTATTACAATATCATCTGTATATTGCTTGACATAAGATACGACCGCTTCAAACACTCGGGGGTCAGTTGATTCGGGGTAATCTTCATCTTTAAAACCCATGCGGTGATAAACCATTACTAAGTTAGGCTTAATCAGCACCCTCCGGCCTACCAAATTCTTGGAGAAATTAGTTTTTTCATTAAGATCATTCAGACTTCGGTAAACCGTATCCCGGATCGCTTTAACATCTTCCCGGACAAAGTAAGCTGGCGTACCATAATTCTTAGGTAGGGCAACATAATCAATGAGATAGTTCATCGGAGGAGCATCGGTGATAAATACATAGCTTTTACCTTTTTTTCGGTTGAGCGGCTTATTAACCTTAATGCATTCCAGCGGACAAGCTTCGGCGCAAATACCACAAGTACTACATTTTTCGGTCGGTACCAAAACCGGATAAGCCTGGTGTGCTTTATTAGCATCGGCATTCTCTAACTCGAGATAGCTAAACGGGCAGGCCTGTACACATACTCCACAGGCAGCACAGACCTCATAGTCGAACTCCAATTTAACCTTTCCCACTATCCTCACTCTTCTCTATCCCAAATTCTCTTATTAATCCTCAATCCAACTCAGTAATTCAGGCAATCCCAAATTGTTAACGGTTAGCTCCTGAGGTATGCCGGTTCTTTCGTCCCAACCAAAGTTTTTCCAATACAATCTCATCATCTCATCTATCGGCAACTGACGCCCTTTAAGCGGACCTGCCTGTAACGGCGGATCACCAACTATACGTTTTGACATTTTAAACTTTAGTGGGTCAATACCATGTTTGATATTGAACATCTGGCGCAGAGTCTGCATGCGCTTACCGATTTCCATATACTCATCCGGAGTTTTATCCCAACCGGTAGCCGCATTCAGCCATTCAAAGGCCTGCCAGTGCTGCACCCCCATAATCATGGCAAACAGACAGCCACCAACCCCGTCAATCACCATCTTATAACAAGCACTAGCGACTGCTTTTAAAGCCTCCTGGTCAGAAGCGACATATTCCTCATCCTTAGGGTATCTTTTTACCGCCGGTGCCCAGGACACCTTTTCCCATAGCCGAGTGGTATTATAATACTGGGCTGCCCCTACGGTATGCTTACCTGGCGTAGGGTCGGCACTATAATGCAGCCCCATCATCGGATCCATCCTGGAATCATGCATACCTGGTTCCTGGCCCCCGGCATGCATCGCATATTCTGCTGAAGCCGGACCAATTTTGCCCACCGCTATTTTTACCCCATCAGCTAAAATGTCGCCAATACCTTCACGAGCAATCATTAATTCGATCAGCTTGATTATGGCGTCAGCATTACCCCAGGTGAGCTCCAGCCCACCGGTATCCTCACTAGTCAAAATACCCTGTTCATAACACTCGATGGCATAAGCTACCGTATTGCCGGCGGATATACTGTCCATTCCCGCCCGGTTCAGCAACTCATTGATATAAAAGATAGCTTCCAGAT
>JBLNAS010000077.1:0-3671 GCA_050259475.1 Methylocystaceae bacterium | reverse complement strand
CTAGCTCTCGTAAGCGCAGTAGATGGTCTAAGGATTTCTCCGCTGGCAGTAATTTACAAGTACCCTGCAGTTGTTGAACAGCGGTTTTTAAACGTTGATTTTTATTAGTATAGTCACGATATAACTGATCGTAAGCCAATACCAGGCGATATTTATTGTGACTAGTTGCAACCTTGACATCAACCACCTCTAAATTAGTAGTGGTAAGTATTATTCTTTCAGCCTGTTGTAACCGCCATCTACTATCGTTTAACTTTTGATTAAGTTCGCTGTATAATTTTGCCGCTATTGATAATTCAAAAAGTCGGGCTAATAAATCCTGCCCTACCGTTAAACGACTAGTTACCTGTAATATACGAACAAAGATCTGGTGGTCGTTTTTTTTCGTTTCAAATTGACGATTTAAAGTATTTAACTTTTCTTCCTTTAAACGAGCTGCCTGCAATTGCTCCAGGCAGCTTTGCATCTGCTCAATCCCAATTAGTTTATTTAGCACCGGTAATAACTCGTTCAGTGCCAATTGGTTCTTATCATACCGTATCTGGAGATCACTGAGGTTTTTTGCGAGGTTTACCAGTTTCTCATGCTTGGCGAATAAGCTATTGAGTTTTTCTAATTGGTTAGCCCAAGAGGATAAATGACTGTATTTAGCCAATAACTGCTCTTCTCCTGACAGTTGGCTTTTCTTTTTCTCGATATCCTGGCTGATTGCTCGTAAATCTTTTTGTATTTCCCGTTGTGCTGCATCTACAATATGGGCATCTCCTAATCTACCAATAGCTTTTGCTCTGGTAGTGCCAGGTGTTTCTAACAAAAAGGCCCCTTCTAACTGATAGGCTATGTTCAAGTTTAAAACTACATCTTGATCAATTACCATATCCTCAACACCCAAAGCTAGTTTGATTTCATCAGGGACCGATGCTCCATGCTTTTCAAACACCACCGGTTCCTGCTCCGGAACCACTAGCAAATAGCCATTTTTGCGGCTTACATCGTTCCGATAGCGGCGTACGATAATATTATCTTCTGTCTCAACCTCCACCCAGCATTCGCTGGTACCCATACGGATAAAACTACTACCCCGCGGTTGATTGTAATACAGCCACCTTAGTCCACGAATAATTGAAGTTTTACCCACATCTGAAGGGCCGACGATAATATTTACTCCCGCACTTAGTTCCAGGTTCGTGTCTTCATGGGATTGAAAATTGTGCAGGGTTAGGCGGCGCAGGGCTTTTTTCATCGCGCTCCTCCTCTCTGGGCAAAGTATTCCTCGGCTCGGCTGAGTCGTAGACGAGCCTCACTTTTCACCTCGGGAGCCAGGTCATTATTTTCCTGCAGCAAATCTTCTAACACTCTCTCGACATTGACCTTTTTCATATCAGCTGCGGCTTTTATCTCCGAACTAAAAATCTCTAATTGCCGCTGGCGCGATAAGTATAGTTCAGCGGCCTCACGGCTTAATACCTCTGTACCAGGGGAGGCAGATGACAGTGGTATAATATCGCACTTTAACCCGTTGTCAGTGTGTAATAATGCCACTGATGGTCGGCGATTTATTTCCATAGGATGGTTGGTTAGGCGCACCAAGGCCCCTGGATTAACAAACAGGCTACCTTGGCGTTCGACTACCCCAAAACCTAAATGATAATGACCGCACAAAGTGATATCCGCCGGGCTAGTAATTTCTTCAATTAAGGTATGCTCGCCAGGAAAACCACCACGTTCCAGTAACATGCCATGAACCACATGGATAAAGCAATCCGCATCTTGGCGTACAATATTATAACTTTTACCTTTAGGCTCGTGGTCAATATCGTAATGGTAGCCTTGACCACTTAAGCAGTAACGCACCCCTTGGTCGTCAACATAAATTGGACTTTCAGGTAGCAATAGGTGGAGATAACCTAAGCGAGATAGTAGACCCAGTAGCGTGCGAGGCAGGGTTAATAGATTGCCACCATAAAGGTCGTGATTCCCCGGAACGATATATAAAGGACAGGTTAAGCGTTTTAGTACCGCTAGGTATTCTCCCGCTTGTGCTAACCCCGGGTTAGGAACATCGAATAAGTCTCCCCCATGTAAAAGCAAGTCAACTGACCATTCTTCAGCTAACTTTATTACTTCTTCTAGCTTGCTGATCAGTGCTCGCGGAAGATTATCAGTACGATTTTGCGGGGTGACCGAGCGCAAATGGGTATCAGTAAAAAAAAGTATTCTCATCGGTTTCCCCCGTTATCAACCAAGTGGTAGCGTTCAATCAGTCCACCGTTTTCCTTAGTTAACCAGCCTAAATCACACCATTGATCAGTCAATTGTTGTAGCTGTTCAACGGTATAATGATAACCGTTATTTTCCATATGCCGTGAGATGCGAATAAAATCAGTCTCTTGAAAGGGACTAAATTGTGCCATTATCGACTTAAGTTGGTTATACTCCTGATTTTGCAGGTTCTCTAATTCGTCAAAAGGATTTTCCGCATGGGGACTACAGGTATGGGAAGCTCTGATCCGCACAGAGACCGTTCGCCCAAAAACCGGAGATGATAAAAAGCAATTACCTGACTGCAGATAAGGCAGTCGCTTGATTTCTTCCGCATTCAAATCTGTTTCCTCACGAATGGACTGCAAGTCTGTCGAGCGCACGGTGCGGAATATGAGTTTGGTATTTAGCTGAGCATTTACCGTGTCATCAAGTAGAGCTGGGCGTTGGGTTGCCAGAATGAGAAATATGCCGTATTTACGGCCCTCTTGAGCTATCTCCCTGTTCTCCCGACGACTAGGTATGTTATGCTCACCCCTAGGAGCAAAATTATGTGCTTCATCAGTTACAACGACAAAAGGTGGAAATGGAGCCGGAGGCTGCACCCCACGCTGTAAGGCATCACGGTAGTTACGGCGCAGACGATAGAGTCGCCGCAATAAGTAGGCAGCATATACCTTTAATAAGTAGGATGATCCTCGAACGACCACGTTCTTGCCACTACGCAAGCCTTCTTCAATCTTGATCGCACCCTGGGGCATGAATATCCCCTCGCCACCTAAACGATTTAAACGCCATCTTATGGCACGAATGGTAGCAATACCACCGATTTGTGACCCTAACTTTTTTAGACGCAACAATTCTTCCACTTTCCGATTTTCAGGGTAGTCGCGGCGGGCAGTAAAACTTTCAGCAAACTCGCTTTCGCCTGCCTCCAATAACTCATTCAACAATTCTAACCGCAATCCAAAACTCTCAAGGGTGTCGTGGGGACGGACGATAGTTTTAACTGCAGCATCCATCGCTTCTGACATCGGGCTAATCGCATCTAAGAGACTAGTTAAGTCATTCTCGTTTAAATCTGAAAATTGTACCCCTACATCCAGCCCTACGGTATAGATTAAAGTCTGTCCGCTAAAAGTTTTACTACTGCTGAATAATGGTTGATCAAAACTCATCTCGTAGTGGGGATCTAATACCAGCAATGGAACATGATATTTCATCAGTTCTTCGATAATCACCCGCAAACCAAAGGATTTACCCGAACCACTACCGCCAAAAACCCCAATATGTGGATAATCCTGCATAGCCCGATAGTTAAATATTAGCGGTACCCCTGGTTGATCTTTAAGCTCTCCAGCCACTAATACTGGCGACAAGCCCAAGTATTCAGCAGGTAAGGACGGAAT
>JBLNAS010000076.1:0-3072 GCA_050259475.1 Methylocystaceae bacterium | reverse complement strand
TAGGGGAGTGATTTAATAATGGATTATTCGCGTTATACCAAGAAGTGGGATGAATTCAAAGCCGGTGATTATGAGGAAGTCAGTAAGACCATAACTGAGTCCGATGTGGTGTTATGGTGTGGGTTGGTCTGTGATATGAACCCGATGCATTTAGATCGGGAGTATGGTAAGACTACGCGTTTTGGTGATGTTATCGTACCGGGAGTGCTGGTAGCGGGCATGATCTCGGCTGCGGTTACCAAGGCTTGTTTTGGGCATGTTTATCTGCAGCAGAGCTTGGAGTTTAAGAAACCAGTTTACATCGGGGATACCATTACTGCCCGGGCTACCGTGCTAGAAAAGGTAGAGGACAAGCATGCTGTACGCCTGCAGACCACAGCCACTAACCAGAAGGGCGAAGTGGTGATTGAGGGAGAAGGCATGGAATATATCCTACGAGAGAAAAAGCCAGCCGCTATATAAGCTCAAGGAGAGTTATAGATAAAAGGGGAAGCAAAGGTTCTATTTCTTGCTTCTCCTTTTGATTTCGCACTAAATGAAAAGGTGGTAATAGTAGTTACTAAAGCTTCAAGCAAAGTAGGTACACAAAAGAATAATAGGGAGTATATATTTATAAAAATTATCAACAGCTTATGGCACGTTGATAAAGGTTAAGTATAAAGTTAAATAAAAGCTGGACAAAAGAAGGCCCTACCTAGGCTACCTACGGGTGGTCTTCCTTTTTATGCTGGTAAGCTAAACCCGGCAAAACTAAAATGAAATCAGAGTCTTGGTGGTAAGATAATTATGAGTAATAAATCGTTGGGAGCATGCTATGGGCAGTAGAAAAACTATTATCATCCTTTTAATAATCTTATGGTCTTTATGGATATGCGCTACAGCTAATGCGGTAGAAAAAATTATAAAGGTCGGTGGTGACCACCAGTACCCGCCCTATGAATTTCTTGATGAGAGTGGAAATTATCGAGGCTTCAATGTCGATATCATGCATGCTATTGCTTTGGATCAAGGGTTTACGGCTGAGTTTATACCTATGGGATGGGATGATGCTCAGGAAGCTTTACTTCAAAACAAGGTTGATGTGGTTCAAGGTATGACTTACTCACCGCGCCGGGCGGAAATATTTAAGTTTTGCCAGCCAATGGTGACTAATTCCCAGGCTATCTTTGTATCCCGCAATATTTATACTATCACCAGTTTAGAAGATCTTATCGGGTTACGGGTCGGGGTTGAATATGGCGATATCAGTATTGAGCTTTTAAGTGGTTATCCCGAGGTGAAAACTATTAAATATCAAACTCAGGATGAGGCGATGCAGGCCTTAATTAAAGGCGATATTGATGCTTTTGTGGGCAATGAATTGACTGGCTGGTATCTCTTAGAAAAATGGCGTCGCCTCGAGGATTTTAAACAGGTAGGAGAATCGCTTCACCCCACCCACTATGGTCCGGTGGTGCGCCTTGGTAATGTAGAGACCGCCAAAATCATCGACCAAGGTATGCGTAATATCAAGAATAATGGCACCTATGACAAAATATATCGCAAGTGGTTTGGTCAAACTCGGATAAACACTACCCGCTATCTACGCATTGGTGGGGCCTTGTTAACAGTAGTTACCTTGCTGGTATTGGTCGTTTTACAAATTAACCGGCGACTAAAAAAGGAAGTGCAGCGAAGAACCAGGGAAATTGAAGCTTATTCTCAAACCCAACGGGTAATATTAGATAATACCCCCAGTGGTATTATAATAGTTAACCCCGAGGGAATTATCGAAAACAGTAATCCAGCCGGTATTTTTCTATTGGGAGGGCAGGCTATTGGTCTGGTAGCGGCTGATACAACGTTACTTAGCTTCTTAACTCATGGTGAAATTACCAATATATTAGCCGCTGAGGAAACAATTGAACGGCAGATTGATTGGAATGGTAGTACCTTTTTAATTAAGGTATCACCAATGCCCGAAGGAGCTGCCCGCTTGTTAATCAACATCAGTGATATTAGTGCCCAAAATCGATTGGCTAAACAGGAGTATGAGCAGGCCAAGATAAAAGCCCTCACCAATTTGGTCGCTGGACTGGCTCATGAAATACGTAACCCCTTAACCTCAGTCAAAACTTTTGTTGAGCTTATACCCCAGAAGATTGATAATCCGGTTTTTCAAAAACGGTTGACCGAGGTTCTTGGTCATGAGATAGGCCGTATCGATCAACTAGTCCAAGAATTACTACAATATGCCCGTCACCGTGAGGCTCAGCCTAGTTGTTGTCTATTAGGGGATATTCTGGCACCGGTGGTTGAACTGCTCTCCGTCGAATGCGAGAAAAAAGGGGTAGATTTAAAAGTAAACCTACCCGGGAGTGTTATCTGTGATCCCCAACACCTGATTCAAATCATCTTAAATCTTGGTTTAAACAGTCTTAAGGCAGTAAATGAAGGTGGTAATATCGCCTTGCTAGCCGAAGAATCATCCAAGGAGACATGTATTACCGTGGCTGACGATGGCTGTGGGATTCCCGGAAAATATTCCTCGCAGATTTTTGACCCCTTCTTTTCTTTACAGGGGGGGACTGGCATGGGTTTGGCTCTGGTTGCCCAAATGGTAGGAGAGAACCACGGAAGAATTACCTTCCAGAGTGAAGAAAAACAGGGCACTCGTTTTCATATATGGCTTCCAACAGGATGAGGAGTGGTGAACAATGAAGCCTAAACTCTTGATAATAGATGATGAAGTACATATCGGTGAAGCACTAACTTATGCACTGGAAGACCGTTACCAGGTTATGACAGCTACCAACAGCCAGCAAGCTTTGCGGCGATTGGAGCAGCAACCAACCGACCTCGTGTTACTTGATTTGCGACTAGGTAGTGAAGATGGCCTGGAGGTTCTAAACCAAATTAAACACCACTACCCATTGATAGAAATCATCATTATCACTGCTTTTGGTAGTATACAGAGTTCAGTGGAAGCCATTAAAAGGGGGGCCTTTTACTACATTACTAAGCCACTGGATTTAAATGAATTAGATATTTATCTCAGTAAAGCCCATCAAAAAAGGGAAGCCTTATTGGCTA
>JBLNAS010000075.1:0-9884 GCA_050259475.1 Methylocystaceae bacterium | reverse complement strand
TGCTCCCACTATATGGCGAACTCTCTCTTCTTCAGCCATATCTAGTTCATTAACCTGGAGTAGGTTCTTAAGCTTTATCTCATTAAGCTCCCGATCACCACGAATCAAAACTGCTATGGGCTTGCCATCAGCTACATAGATTAAGGTCTTCACCATTTGTGATGCTGGTTCACCAGTAGCCTGCACCAAATCATCAATAGTTTTTAATCCCGGAGTAGCAAATTTCTCAAGCTCTCCAGGATTACCCCCCAGAGATGATTTTGGTGCGATAGCTTCTGCTTTCTCGACATTAGCGGCATATTGACACTCTTCACAATACACAATCACTGATTCACCATTGCTAGCTAATACAATAAATTCATGCGAAGCATTACCACCGATTGCTCCACTATCAGCTTCAACCACCCGGTGGGCAAGACCTAAGCGACTAAAAATATTGCTATAAGCTCGATACATTTTTTGATATGATCTTTCCAATCCGGCCTGATCAATATCGAAGGAATATAAATCTTTCATGATAAATTCACGAGCTCGCATTAATCCAAACCGAGGTCTGATCTCATCACGATATTTATTTTGTATTTGGTAAAGCATAATCGGGAAATCCCGATAAGAATGCGCATCACGTTTGACTAGATCGGTTACTACTTCTTCATGGGTTGGTCCCAGGCAAAATTCACGCTGGTGGCGATCCTGAAGACGGAACATCTCATCACCATAAACTGCCCAGCGGCCAGATTCTTCCCAAAGTTCACGCGGCTGAATTATAGGCATTAACACCTCTTGACCACCAGCAGCATCCATTTCCTCACGAATAATATTTTCAATCTTACGTAAAACGCGACGAGCCAAGGGTAAATAAGTATAAACCCCAGCCGTAGTCTTGCGAATAAAACCGGCACGTAATAATAGACGATGGCTTATAAGCTCAGCTTCAGCCGGGTCTTCTCGCAAAGTAGGGATCAGCATTTCACTTACTAACATAATAGAACCTCCAGTAGTATGTATATTTTTAGGTGTCTAACGACTCCACTTGTTTGACTAATGCATCGAGCAAATCAGCTTCTTTAACTTTACTTACTATTTCGCCCTTACTAAACAAAATTCCTACTCCAGAACCCCCGGCTATCCCTATATCTGCTTCCCGAGCTTCCCCAGGGCCGTTAACTACACAGCCCATTATTGCTACCTTAAGCGACTTTTTTATATGCCCGAGTCGGGCTTCGGCCGCTTCGGCTAAGGCTATGAGGTCGATTTCAGTGCGGCCACAAGTAGGACAGGATATGATTTCTACTCCCCGGCTTCTTAGTCCACAGGCATTTAGAAGCTGCCAGCTAGCCTTTACCTCTTCAACTGGATCAGCAGTTAGAGAAATACGGATAGTATCCCCTATCCCCTGTAACAGGAGATAACCAATACCCAGAGCTGATTTAATCAAACCCGGTTTAATAGTACCGGCTTCGGTAATTCCCAAATGTAATGGATAATCTACTCTCTTTGCCATTAACCCATAAGCGGTTATTGTCTGTAATACCGATGATGATTTGAGTGAAATCTTAATTTGATCGAAGTTGTTTTTCTCCAATAACTCTACATGCGTTAAAGCACTTTCGACCATCGCCTCGGGAGTAGGACCGCCATAGCGAGTAATTAGATCACGAGATATGGAACCGGAGTTAACTCCGATACGAATTGGCACACCAAAATCACGAGCGGCGGCTACTACCTCTCTAACTTGGTCAGCGTTACCAATATTACCGGGATTAAGACGCAATCCATCGCATCCACTTTGTAGACTAATTAAGGCCAGACGATAATTAAAATGGATGTCTGCTACTAATGGAATATTTATTTGTGGTTTTATACCCTTAATCGCTTGCGCAGCTTCTTCATCCGGAACTGCTACTCGTATAATTTCACAACCATTTTCAGCAAGTTGGTTAATTTGGCGTACCGTATCTTTAACATTTCTGGTGTCAGTATTAGTCATACTTTGAACATATACTGGGTTGTCCCCGCCGAGATACAGCTGCCCTAGTTTAATTACTTTTGATTTTCTTTTCATCATATTCAACCATTTATAAGACGAATAATATCATTAAAGGTAACCAGCAAAGTGAGACCAATTAAAAAGAAGAACCCGATCAAATGAATTAAATTCTCTCTCTCCGGTTCGATCGGACGTCCTCGAACTGCTTCGATAGCCGCAAATACAATCTTACTGCCATCTAAAGCTGGGATCGGTAATAAGTTTAGTAATCCTAAATTAACACTCAGCAAGGCGGTAAAATTAATCAAATAAACCCAACCACCAGCAGCGGCATCACCAATCATCTTGGTAATCCCTACTGGGCCTGCAATATCAGAACCTTTAACTTGGCCGGTAACCATCATCCCTAGACCTTTTAATAACATACCGGTGGTATAAAATGTTTGTTGAAAGCCTTGTTTTATCCCTTGCAATAAGGGTAACTTCTTAAAGGTAACTTCGCTTTGGATGCCAATTATAGACCGTCCTTCTACAATTTCTGGCTTTATATTGGCTGTTATGGTTTGTTTACCCCGCAGCACCTTAAGTTTTACCACCTGACCTTGCGGGGTAGACTTAATCGCATCAACTAACTGCTGCCAAGAGCTGACCGTTGTGCCATTAACTGACTGAACCTTATCACCGGACTTTAATCCAGCGGAAGCGGCAGGTTTATCACTAATAACTTCACCAATTATGGGTTTTTCGTTGGCAATGGGAGTGCCAATAAAGGTGAAACTATAAACGAATAGCACTATTGCTAATAGGAAGTTGGCGAAGGGGCCAGCAAAGGCAACTCCCGAACGCTTGCCCGGACCTTTGGCCATATAGGCATCTGGATCTTGGTATTCGTCTCCTAAACTCTCACCCAGCATACTAACGTACCCACCCAAGGGAATTACCCGCAGCGAATATTGGATATCATTCTTCTTTATCTTAGCTAACAAGGGGCCAAAGCCTATACTGAACTCCAAAACTTTGATACCAGCCCGACGAGCAGCAATAAAATGCCCCCACTCATGAACTAAAATTAACAGCGCCAAAACCAAGATCGCCAGAATAACATTCATTATAATATCTTCCCTTCAACCAGAATGCGGCTAGTCACCCGCGCCCATTCATCCGCCTGCAAAATAGCCTCCAAATTAGGTTGCTTGGTATTGTAATGTCTATTCATAACTTCATTAATCAACTCGGGAATATAATTAAACCCAATTTTACCGGCTAAAAAGTAAGCTACTGCCATCTCATTAGCCGCATTCATCACCGCAGGCATGGTACCACCTTGCCTACCGGCGGTAATTGCCAAATTAAATCCGGGAAATGCTTCAACATCGGGCTTCTTAAAACAAATACTACCTGCTTCCGCTAGGTTAAGAGGCTTAGCCGATGAAGGCCAGCGTTCGGGATAAGTTAAAGCGTACTGAATTGGGATTCTCATGTCCGGCTTTCCGAGGTGAGCTAAAAAAGCACCATCAACCAACTCTACTAGAGCATGTACCAAGCTGCCAGGACTAATTATGGCATCAATAAAATCATACTCCAGATTAAATAAATGGTGGGCCTCAATTATTTCTAACCCTTTGTTGATCAGAGTAGCCGAATCAATGGTAATCTTTGGCCCCATCTGCCAGCTTGGGTGTTTGAGAGCCATTGCTGGGGTAACCTGTTCCAATTCTTGGTGGCTACGTCCCAAAAACGGTCCTCCCGAGGCAGTTAGCCAGATCTTCTTGATTGCCTTATTTTCGCCCTTCATACATTGAAATACCGCACTATGTTCACTATCAACCGGAAATATATTCAGTTTTTCTGTCCTGGCGATTTGCATTACCAGATCACCAGCAGCTACCAGGGTTTCTTTATTTGCTAGCGCTACTTGATGTCCCGCTTCTAATGCCTTTATGGTCGGCATTATGCCTGCAGCCCCACTTACGGCGGACACGATTAGATCAGCTTCAGGTAAGGAGGCGAGCTCGCAAATTGCTTGGCTGCCAACTCCTGCTACCAGGTGATTGGGGATAATGCTTTTAAGTTGCTGGTACTTGCTCTCATCAGCCAAAGCTATTTGCGGACAATTGAATCGCTGAGCTTGGGCCACCAATTCATGAGCTTCGTCTAGTGCTGCTAGCCCGATGACGATAAACTGATCGGGATAAGCAGCTATAACTTCCAGAGTCTGTCGGCCAATCGACCCGGTTGACCCTAGAATAACTATTTTTTTAGGATCGTTTTTTAAACCATTTGATATCATTAAATACACCTGCTTTATACATCGACATCAATAGCACTACCAAGACCGGCCCCAAAATCATCCCGATTATGCCACCTAGCTGTAATCCAATATATAAGGACAAAAGAGTGATCAGCGGATGCAGACCGAGATTATTACCCAGTATTCGAGGCTCCAACACTTGGCGGACGGCGGAGGCAAGAAGATAAATAACCAATATACCTATACCTAACTTAGCATTGCCAGTTATAAACTCCCATATAATCCAGGGTACCATAATGGTACCTGGGCCAAGTACCGGTAAGATATCAAAAAGCCCAGCAATGATTCCAATGGTCAACGCATAATCAATCCCGATCACCTTTAGACCCACAATAAACCATAATGCGGTGATTGAGACCAAGGTAGCTTGGGCTTTAAGGAAGCCAATAAAAGTATGGGTAAGGTTGTTAAATAATAAGCTCGCACTCGTTTTTTGTTGGCTTGGAATCAAAGCTAATCCTTTTAGCCGAATCGTCGGCCAGTCTTGAGCAATAAAAAAGGTAGCTACTGCCACAATCAGCATAAATATAAACATTTGAGGTAAGTTGATTAGGATATTAACCAGCCATGCCGCGGCCCCACTTAGTAAGTGCTCAATTTTACTTACGACCACCGATAAGCTATTAATAAATGATTTCTGTAGATGTTCTGGCAAGTTTAGCCGCAGGTAAGCCAATTGAAGATCACTTAGAATCTTGGTAAAGTTAAAGACGATATTAGCTGAATTAGCATTGGCCAATTCATAGAGACCGGCTAATTCTCGAGCCAATCGGGTGATTACTGCCATTACTATGCCGCCAATGCCACCAAAAACCAAGATTAGGGATAATAGTACCGCCCAGGAACGATTAAAGCGTAGGCGCCTTTGTAGCCAATTGATAAGGGGATCAATAATAATAGCCAGCAAGAAGGCAACAATAAAAGGAGCCAATAAAACAGGAATGGTAAGCGCCAGCTTGCCTAATATTGGGAATATCCAATGTACTGCCACAAAAAAGATAACTAAACCCAAAAGCACGATGACCATCTTCACTAATATCTGCAAGTACCTTTTCAGATCAGGCTCCATATGTTTAACACCTCTCTTTTAGGTAGTCAAAAAATAAAATACTAGCGGAGCAACCAGGAGAAAACTATCAAAACGGTCTAAAACCCCGCCATGACCTGGTAGCAGTCTACCCGAATCTTTGACCCCAAAATACCTTTTCAATAATGATTCAAACATATCTCCCATCTGGGCCAAAATACTGGCAATAAGTCCAAATATCAGAGCCCAACTCCATCCCAATTGCCCTGCCAGTAAAGCCCAGGCTATTAGCATAGTAGTTATAACTCCGCCCAAGCTTCCCTCCCAGGTCTTATTCGGGCTAAGATTAGGACTCAACTGGCGCTTACCGAAAAATTTGCCAACAAAAAAAGCCCCAGTATCGCTAGCCCAAGTTAATAGAAAAGCAGTTAACAAGAACATAAAGCTGGGCTGAGAAAGATGGTTAATCCCAATGGCATAACTAAATAAAAAGCCTACATAAAGGGTGGAAAAAAATGCCCATCCCAGTTGGATCGCATCAATACGGTAGTTTACTTTTAATAATACTCCGACTATGATTACCACGCCAACTAGCGGTGCCCATGGTGGTATAGGCATAGTTTTAATAATTGGCATAAGTACTAATAAGACACAGGTTAAACTGGCCAAAATTATTATTGGTTTCGATTTGGTGTCTGCCATGCGCATTAACTCGTAATTACACAGCACCGCTAATATAACTACTAAAGCATCCCACCAATAACCACCTGTATAGGCAAACCCAAATAAGATTGGGATACCGATAGCTGCGGTAAGCACTCTTGTTACTAACATCCTTACTCCGCCCCCATCTCAGATAATCCTCCATATTTTCGTACCCTAGCTTGATAATTAGCAATAGCCTTTATTAACTCTTGGCGATCAAAATCTGGCCATAATACTTCTGTTACATAAATCTCAGCATAAGCTATTTGCCATAAGAGGAAGTTGGAAATCCTGAGTTCACCTGCAGTGCGGATGATTAAGTCAGGATCTGGTATACTGCGGGTAGATAAATGTGCTGCCAAATAAGCTTCATCGATAAGATCAAGATTATTCAAAGTTCCAGTTTTGAATTCTTCAGCTATAGTCCTTACCGCTGTAATTATTTCCTGACGAGAACCATAGTTTATGGCTATAGTAAAAGTCATGGCTTGGTTTTCTGCCGTTACCTGAATCGAGTTAGCAATTTCCTGCTGACATATTAATGGCAATGCATTTAAATCACCAATCGTACATATTTTGATGCCTTGCTGGTGTAATTCCTTAAGTTCACGGCCTACATATTCCACCAACAAGTTCATTAAATATGAAACTTCGGTTTCAGGACGCTTCCAATTCTCGGTGGAAAAAGCATATACCGTTAGATATTCAATCCCTAATTCACGACAGTTTTTAACCACATTATGCAAGGTCTCCATACCGGAGCGATGACCCAAAAACCTGGGCATAAATCGTTTTTGCGCCCACCTACCATTACCATCCATAATAATAGCAATATGACGTGGTAACTTTTGTTGGTCAATTACTATTGGTTTAGCCAATGGTTGCAACGCCCTTTCCCAAACCATAATCCTTATAACTTAATTTAACAGCAAAAGCATTGGTGGCACTAGTACTTACGATACATACTAGAAAGCCCCCAGCAAACTGGGAGCTCAACCGGTTGATAAAGCCCATTTAGGTATACCTGCTAGATAATTTAAGTATAATCTCTTAAGTCATACCCCTAAAGTCTAATCTTTGCAATAATTGTTCACTTATGGCCAATTTTTAACCGGGTATCGATTTTGCCATTTTCCAGCTTAACAATAACTGCGTTCTTGCACCTATTATCCTTAAACCGTAATCTGCGACCTGTAGCTACACTTCCATTATTTCTTTTTCTTTGGCCCCACAAATACGGTCGATATCTTTGACATAGCTATCAGTAAGCTTTTGGATCTCATCCAACAACTTCTTGCCATCATCTTCAGATATTAATTTATCTTTTTCCGCCTGTTTTATTTCATCATTACCATCACGACGGACATTACGCAAAGCTACCTTGCCCTCTTCTATCCGCTTTTTTACCAGTTTCACCATTTCCTTACGGCGCTCTTCAGTTAAAGCTGGTATCGCTATCCTAATTACATTACCATCATTGGAAGGATTTATCCCTAAGTCGGACTTCATTATTGCTTTTTCAATACTGGCAATACTGGTCTTGTCATAAGGCTGTATTACAAGTAAACGAGGTTCGGGAACCATAATACTGGCTAGTTGATTAATAGGGGTCGGTGAACCATAGTATTCAACGGATATTTTATCAAGCATGGCAGGATTAGCACGGCCGGCCCGCATCGATGACAGGTCCTTCACTAGTAATTCCACAGTTTTTTTCATCTTGTTTTCCGCATCTTGAACCATGGCAGATGACATCTTTCCTACCTCCCTATATAAGTGCCAACCTCATCTCCCCTGACTGCCCTTAGGATATTACCTGGTTCGGTGAGATTAAACACCACGATTGGTATATTATTGTCCATACACAATGACGCTGCTGTTGAATCCATAACTCCAAGACCTAAATTGAGTACATCAATATAGGAGAGGGTTTTGAATTTTTTGGCCTCAGGATTGGTAACCGGGTCAGCATCATATACCCCATCTACCTTTTTTGCCATCAGGATTACTTCAGCTTCTACCTCAGCTGCTCTTAAGGCAGCAGTTGTATCAGTGGAAAAATACGGATTGCCCGTACCAGCGGCAAATATAACCACGCGCCCTTTTTCCAGATGCCGGATAGCCCGTCTCCGGATATAAGGTTCAGCAATCTGTCGCATTTCTATGGCAGATAATACTCTAGTTGCTACTCCAATAGATTCCATAGCATCTTGGAGAGCCAAGGAATTAATTACTGTAGCCAGCATCCCCATATAATCAGCGGTGGCACGATCCATTCCCTGGGAACTACCTTTAATACCTCGCCAAATATTACCGCCACCAACTACAATACAGACTTGAATACCGGAGCTTACCACCTCAGATACCTGTTTAGCAATAGAAAAGATTACATCGTGAGCAACGCCGTAACCAATATCGCCTGCTAAAGCTTCACCTGAAAGCTTTAGTATTACCCGGCTATACTTTGGCTGAGCCACTATGTTACCTCCCGCTTGCGCCCATTTGGGTCATAACCTCGGCGACAAAATCTTTTTCTTCTTTAACAATGCCTTCCCCGACTTCAAAGCGAGAAAAACGCCGAACAGCAATATTTTCTCCTAATTTAGCGATCTTCTCATTGATTAAATCTTTGATCGTTTTATCAGGATCCTTGATGAAAGGCTGCTCAAGTAGGCAATTCTCGGCAAAGTACTTTTCAATACGGCCTTCGACCATTTTATCAATAATCTTTTCCGGTTTACCCTCGTTAAGGGCCTGAGCTCTTAATATATTGCGTTCGCTTTCAAGAACTTCAGGGTTAACTTGATCACGAGATACAAATTCCGGCTTAGAAGCCGCAATTTGTAGAGCTATGTCACGACATAAAGTGCGATATTCATCAGTTTTAGCAACGAAATCAGTCTCACAGTTGATTTCGACTAAAACCCCTATTCTACCCTGTCCGTGTATGTAGGCTTCTACAATACCCTCACTGGCAACCCGGCCTGCTTTTTTGGCAGCCTTGGCCAATCCTCTAGTACGAAGTACTTCGATGGCCTTTTCCATATTACCCTCAGCTTCCACCAGGGCATTCTTACAGTCCATCATACCGGCACCGGTTCGTTCTCTCAGTTCCTTTACTTCTGCTGCTGATATCATTTATATAGCCTCCTTAGCACTAGTATTTTGGGTCAATAATCTTGAAAAAGCGGGGCGGGAGATGAATTCCCCATACCCCGCAGTTGTTACAATTAAGCCATTTGTTCTCCCTGTCGGCCTTCCAATACGGCATCAGCCATCTTGGAGGATATGAGCTTAACAGCACGAATGGCATCGTCATTACCTGGAATAACATAATCTATTTCGTCAGGGTCGCAGTTGGTATCAACAATGGCGATAACCGGTATGTTAAGTTTTCTGGCCTCAGCTACGGCAATTTTTTCTTTTCGTGGATCAACCACAAACATAGCTCCCGGTAAATCGTTCATATTCTGAATGCCGCCCAAAAAGCGTTCCAACTTCTCCTGCTCGGCCCTTAATTTAGAAACTTCTTTCTTCGGCAGGGCTTCAAACATGCCGTCCTCTTCCATTTTATTCAGTTCTTTGAGACGCATTATCCGTTTGCGAATGGTATTAAAGTTAGTTAGGGTACCACCAAGCCATCTCTGATTTACAAAGAACATCTCACAACGTTCCGCTTCTTCTTTGATGGTTTCCTGAGCCTGCTTTTTGGTTCCGACAAATAAAACTTTTTTACCATCGGCAGCAACTCTTTTAACGGCATCATAGGCTTCCTCGAACTTTTTAACCGTTAGCTGCAGATCAATAATGTAGATACCATTGCGCTCCATATAAATATAGGGAGCCATCTT
>JBLNAS010000074.1:0-3171 GCA_050259475.1 Methylocystaceae bacterium | reverse complement strand
GGAGCGCTGGCAACGAATCGCGGAAGAGGCATGTAAACAATGTGGTCGTGACATGGTACCGCGGATAAGCCAAGTACATAATTTTGGTCAATTACTGAGCGGTTGGCAAAATCAGTCGGTCGGTTTTTTTTATGAAGCGGCGAACACTGATGGTGATAATGGTCTTAAAAAGCGGTTGGCGGAAATTAAAGCTCAAGATCCAGCCGATTTACTACTGGTAGTGGGTCCTGAGGGTGGATTTTCAAGGACTGAAGCCATGAAAGCCATGGAGGCAGGGTGGCAAACCTGCTCCCTCGGGCCGCGCATCTTGCGCACCGAAACCGCTGCTCTCACGGCACTCAGCATTATTATGTATGAATTAGGTGACCTCGGGTAAAAATTATTCGCCATACAGTTGTGAAACTACAAAATGAGAAAAAGGGGTCTGACCCCAGATTCTCATTTTGTGTGGAGGAGGTAGCTTTGATTGGCCAGGGTGGCTATTTATAGCTTGGGATGCAAGGTTAACCAAGTGGAAAGTGAACAAATAAAAGCTGGAATGGTTGATCAGGGTTATCAGGTGGTACCCTGGGGAGAACCGGCGGAGGTTCTAGTCATCAATACCTGTTCGGTCACCCATGTCGGGGAGCGTAAATCGCGAGCTTTACTACGGCGAGCCCGTCGCCTGAGCCCGGATGCCTTGGTGATCGCTTGTGGCTGTCTGGCCCAAGAGAAGGGGGAAACCTTAAAAGAGTATGGTGTCGACTTGGTGGTTGGAAATCAGGATAAGGATCAATTACCAGAATTGCTAAACCAGTTACTCCAAACCGAGGCCCCGATTCAAAGCTGCCAAGTTTCACCTTTTACTGATCGGGAATTGCTTCCGGTGCTGTACGCGAATAAACCCGAACGTACCCGAGCCATGATTAAAATTCAGGATGGTTGTGGTAGCCGGTGTTCCTATTGTATTGTCAGTGTACTGCGGGGGCCGGTAGTAGTTAAACCACCAAGCGCAGTGGTGGAAGAAGGTCGTCATCTGCTGGATTTAGGCTATGAAGAGCTAGTTTTTACTGGTATCCATATTGGTCAGTATCATCATGCTGAGGTGGGAGGATTAACTGGCCTGGTGGAATACTTTCTGCGGGAGGTGCCAGGTAATTATCGTTTGCGTTTGGGATCAATAGAAATGGGGGAAATCACTCCCCGTTTACTGCACTTGATAGCTTCGGAAGAACGCTTATGCCGCCATCTGCATATTCCTCTGCAAAGCGGTAGTGATGAAGTTTTAGCTCGCATGAACCGGAATTATGATCGACATAAGTTTGCCAGTCGGGTACAACAGGCAGTGCAACTGATTCCTGGACTTAATGTCAGTGTAGACGTGATGGTCGGTTTTCCGGGTGAGAATGAGCTGGATTTTGCAAGAACTGTAGGCTTAGTAAGCTCTTTGCCTTTAGTGCATGCCCATATTTTTCGTTATTCTAAGCGCCCGGGGACACCAGCGGCAGCTATGCCAGGACAAATTTCGGAAAAGCTCAAGGAACAGCGAGCCCATCTACTAGATAGAATAGCGAGCCAGAGAGTATCTGAGCGAGCTCGGTTAGAGTCAGGTCGGGAATTAGTAGTATTGGTAGAGGAAGTAAACGGCGATGTTTGCTCAGGTTTAGCTGATAACTACTGGCGAGTGAGCTTTACTGGTGCTGCAAGCTGTGACCAACAACGATGTCGGGTGAGCATAACCGGAACCTCAGGGGAGGGATTAATCGGCGAGTATCTTGGGTCAACTGATGGGCTAAGGTGAAAAATAATAGCGGCCCACAAGGAGCCGCTAGTCTTAATCAACCAAGGTTATTGCTTCGGTGGGGCAATCATCGACGCAAGCGCCACATTCAATGCAAGCATCCGGATGTATCACCTTGGAAATATCATCTACTATTTCAAAAACCACTGGTTCAGCAGGACAAACTTCTACACAATTGCCCTCTCCCGTGCACAGGTCTTCATCAACTACAGGATGGCCCATCTTTTCACCTCCCAGAAAGTCAGTTTTATCGGCAGGTAACTTCTATAAGAATCGCTGATTGGAGCCCATCAACCCACCAAGTTTTCTCTATGATACACATATGCCCATGGAGATGCAAGTTAATGCCCATCCGGTAGCGACTAATAAGAATAGAAGAAAACTGGTATTATAATACAAATTAAATCTCCAAATAATGAATAAATAATTTTCATAAGAGCAGGAATTGTCTGATCCCTAGCCGAAAGAAAACTATTCCAGGAGGTGAAATGATGACAGATTGCATATTTTGCCGTATTATTAACCAAGAAATTCCGGCTAATATTGCTTACGAAGATGATCAGGTGCTAATTTTCCATGATCTTGAACCGATGGCACCAATACATTTGCTAGCAATACCGAAAAAACATATTATAAACCTGAACCAAGCCGGGGATGATGATGCATCGGAGCTTGGTCACCTACAAATAGTAATTGGTCAGGTAGCCGAGAAGATGGGCTTTGCTGCTCAGGGCTACCGGGTAATTAGTAATTGCGGTAAGGGTGTGGGACAGGCAGTAATGCACCTGCATTATCATGTTATGAGTGGAAGACCGTTTTCCTGGCCTCCAGGTTAACTTGACCACATCAGAGTCAGATAGTAGAATTAAGGGGAATGTTACATGGCTATGGTCTTACAGAGGGGAGGGAAACAGTGAGCGAAGTAAAAGTCGGTAAAAATGAATCCCTGGATAGTGCTCTTCGCAGATTCAAGCGCACCTGCCAAAAGAATGGCGTTATGCAGGAGATGCGCAAACACGAGCACTACGAGAAACCCAGCGTAAGACGCAAAAAGAAATCTGAGGCTGCCCGCAAAAAGAAAAAATTTAATTAGGGGGTTGCCTGCTTATGTCCCTCAAAGATCAACTAGCCGAAGATATGAAAACAGCCATGAAAGCCCGTGAGGAAGGAAAGCTCCGCCTTTCAGTCATTCGCATGGCACGTGCGGCGGTGCAGAACGAAGAAATTGCCCGCGGGAGTAGCTTAAGTGATGAAGACGTTCTTCAGGTTTTGAGCAAAGAACTCAAAAAACGGAAGGATGCCGTGGTTGAATATGCTAAGGCTGGGCGGGACGAAACTGTTAATACCCTGAACCAGGAAATAGAAATTCTAAACGAATACCTTCCCCAACA
>JBLNAS010000073.1:0-2525 GCA_050259475.1 Methylocystaceae bacterium | reverse complement strand
CTTTTATGTATTCTTGGATTCATCCTTTCGTTTACTATACCCTGGTTTATAATTATGGCTTATCGGATACGGTAACCACTGAATTCATGCTCGATTTTGTGGTTCAGTTTTTTATTACCTTAATTGCAGTGGCTCTGGTGGTGGGCTGGTACCGACGAACACCTCTGACGGAAATGGGATTTAATCGGCTTTCGCTGCGCAATCTTGCAGTTTATGGCATGGGATGGGGCATACTCATCTTTATGGCGGTAATGCTAATAGGAGCCATCATTCAGAATTTTGTCTCGGTGCCACCGCAAGACTTTGAAAATGTGCTCAAGGATGCTGGCCAGAATTGGGAAACTATTGTATTGATTGTTATTGGGGCCGTATTGGGTCCATTTTATGAAGAAATATTTTTCCGGGGCATTATTTACCCGGTTTGTCGGGTTCATCTCGGCGTATGGGGTGGCATAGCGATATCAGCGGCTATCTTTTCTCTGGTTCATATGGATATCGTGCGGTTTCTACCCTTGTTTGTCGGTGGAGTTGGTCTAGCCTATATCTATGAAAAAAGTGGGAGTATTTACGCGGCTTGGGCAGCTCACGGCACCTGGAATTTGATTATGGCTATGTCACTATTCGTGAAAACTTGATATGATTTAACCATTATATCCAAAAATTTACCGGGTAATGTTCAAAGGGGGAAGGACTTATCAAAGGGCGGCGTAAGACAGATTTTCTGGAGCGATCAACAGTGGCTGAAGCCATGACTAGCCGAGTGGTAGCCTTTAAAGAGGATACCCTGCTGAACCTAGCATCCGAAGTAGCGGTTCAGGTGGGGCATGTCATTTATCCAGTGTTAAATGATGATAACCGAATCCGGGGTGTAATTTATTATGAAAACATAATCCGGCACGTGCGCAAAGGTGGAGGCGAGATTAAAGCCGGTGATATTTGCCATACTAGTTATCAGGTAATAGGACCCAATGACAGTCTGAAAACAGCTATGGAACAGATGGTCAAAGGTGAATTGGGACGACTAGTGGTAGTAGACATTGAAGAACCCGATCTTTTAGTAGGTATACTTAGCCGGGGTGACGTGCTCAAATTCTATGCGGATAACCGTGATCGGGAGGAGGATGATCAGAAATGAAACTGGTCATTGCCATCGTGGGGGATCAAGATGTTCAGGATATGATGGGCGACCTTACCGCGAAGGGGCTAAGGGTCACCCGCCTAAATAGTTCGGGGGGCTTTTTGCATCGGGGCAGCAGCACGCTGCTCATGGGATTAGAAGAGGATGAGGTCTGGTTAGCTATTCAGGCGATAAAAGATTATAGTGAACGCAAAAAGATCAGGCTGCTCAACGAGGGCGATGAAGAAGCCCTAAACCGGGCGGGCCGGGTCACAATATTTGTGGTAAATGTGGAGGATTTTATGCAAGTCTGATCCCAGTCAGCACCTTGACAGCCCCCGCATCGCATTTCATAATTGAGAACAGAATTGTTGAGGGGGGGCGAGGGGTTTATGCCAACATATGACTATCGTTGCGAAGAGTGTGGAACGTTCGATGTCAAGCAGCGGATCACTGAGGATGCTTTGACGATCTGCCCTACCTGCGGCGGAGAAATAAAACGGATTATAAGTAAAAACGTAGGTATAGTTTTTAAAGGCTCAGGGTTTTACTGTACCGATAATCAGAAAGCCAAGGCCAAGCAGTTAAATGCGGAGCGCCAGGTCGATAATGAAGCACTGCTTGATGGCGATGTCGGCTCTTATATTGAGACGGCGGATGCTACTGATAAAAAAGTTGCCGATTTGTAAACTAACAGTCACCGGTGACAGGTTCAAATGAGCCTGTCCTTTTTTATCCAGAGATGGGCCCTCGGAACACTACCATAAATAGTGCGAATCCGAAAAGGGGAACTGCCCGGAGTGATAGCTGAGCTGGGGTAGCAGCAAAAAAACCTTAAATGAGGTATATTAATGCCTGATGAAAAGTTGGTAAAACTTTATACCGATGGTGCCTGTTCAGGTAATCCTGGTCCTGGTGGTTGGGGTGCTATTTTGGTCTTTCAAGGACGAGAGAAGGAACTTTTCGGAGCGGTGCCTAATACTACCAACCAACGGATGGAACTCCAGGCGGTAATCGAGGGCCTAAAAGCGCTTAAGGTAAAAGGCTGGGGGGTAGAAGTTTACTCGGATTCGGCTTATTTGGTCAATGCTTTTAACCAGGATTGGCTGGGTAAATGGCAGGCCAATGGCTGGAAAAACAGCAAAAAGGAAGACGTGGCTAACCGTGACCTCTGGCAGGAATTGATCAATCTAGCACGGATTAATCGGTTGACCATGTGTAAAGTCAAGGGACATGCTGGCCATAGCTATAATGAGCGCTGTGATGAATTAGCTCGCCGGGGTTCAGCTGCGGCCAAAGCCAAAGCGGAAGCTGAGGCTGATTGATACTGGGGTAAGGGGAGATCTGGGTTGAGCAAATTATGGGAGAAATATTCCACGTTGATGGTTAAGAGGATGCTGACCAGTTG
>JBLNAS010000072.1:0-3900 GCA_050259475.1 Methylocystaceae bacterium | reverse complement strand
TTGCTGGAAATATACTCTGTAATAGTTCAAACATCATTTGGCGCCATTCTTCATACTTCAGCCGAAAACGCTGTTTTAATTCTTCATTACCAGTAACTGCATCCTGAACTAAATACAAATTGAGCTGGCCTCGGGCAGCTTCATTGATGATACCGGTGAAACCCAAGCGGAAGAGCTCATGGGGATCGTCCTGTTTACGAGCAGTCATCACTCGCATCAAGGTTTTAGTAACTTGCTGGAAGTGTTGATCGGTAACATCAAAAACCAGATTGTTTTTAGCTGGGTAATAGTAAGATAAAGTTCCTTTGCTGATCCCGGCTTGGCGTGCAATATCTGCGATACTGGTGCCTTTAACCCCCTGGGTCATTATTAAATCACGGGCAGTATCAATAATAGATTGGCGGTTATTTTCCGGTGATTGATTGTTTGTTTTTGCCACGTACTTCACCTCAAGTGTTATTGTCTGTCGTCCGTCCGTCCGACTATTGATAGTTTAGAATTTACCTGTTATTATTGCAAACAGAATATTTCGTCATTTTAATACTTAGTATGATAAATTATGTTAGCCTCGATATCGGCTAGAGGCTGATAAAAACTGGTTTGCCGGTCAAGGTAAATTGTGACAACTGGACCCAAGTATACTGTATATCCAAGTGCGATTTTATTTACAAACCGTTATACTCCAAGTAATATTGTTACTTATATTGTTAGATACCAGAGGGTGTAATAGCACTATTAAGTGTCCTAAATATCACAGAGATATTTTGCCGCAATTACAATAATTGCTTTTGTTGCTTGGCTATTATGACAAATATGTATAAAAATGTTGGAGCTTACATCCGGTGAGAGGAGGAGATTCTGTGCTATGTTCCTGCCAGGATTCAAATAGCCTGGAGCTAGGGTTTCCCGATGATGAGGTGGATCTGAGTAGGCTGGATAAGGTGCTGGCTAATTATCACCAACAGCCGGGTAGCTTGATTCCGGTGCTGCAGAAAGCCCAGGATATCTATGGCTACTTACCTTTATCTGTAATGACTAAGATTGCTGAGGAGCTCAAACTAAAACCGGCGCGGGTTTTTGGGGTAGCAACTTTTTATACCCAGTTCCGATTAAAACCCTTGGGCAAATATGTTATCTTGCTCTGTCATGGCACGGCCTGTCATGTCAATGGCTCGGAACGCATTGAGACCGCATTGATGGAAGAACTGAAGATAAAGGCCGACGAGACCACACCCGATGGACTATTTACTTTGGGTAGTGCGGCCTGTCTAGGGTGCTGTAGTTTAGCACCAGTTATGATGATTAATGGTCAGGCTTACGGACCACTAACGCCTGATCGCGCTTGTCAGGTGGTAAGAGATATTTATACTCAGGAAGCCACCCAAGTTGAAGGGGGGCAACCAGCATGAAGATACGTGTCGGCATGGGAAGCTGTGGGATTGCAGCTGGTGCTCTAGAGGTATGGGGTGCTTTGGTTAATGATTTAGCAGGTCGTCAGGCTGATATAACAGTGGAACAGACTGGATGTATCGGTATGTGTTACCTTGAACCTCTGCTTGACGTGGTTAGTGATCAACGTACGGTCACTTATGGTCGGGTTACCCCCCAGATGGTAGCCAATATTCTAAAAGCCCATCTAGATCAGGGAACCGTGCTTACTGAGCAGGTGGTGGCCACTTCGGAAGCTCCCAGTCCTTTTATGCAGGGGCAAGTACGTATCGCTTTACGTCACTGTGGCTTAATTAATCCCGAGAATATTACCAGCTATGAAGAGCAGGGAGGCTACCAAGCCTTGAGCCGGGCGGTAGGTACCATGACCCCACTGGAAATAATTGCAGAGATCAAGCAGTCTGGTTTGCGTGGTCGGGGGGGAGCTGGCTTTCCTACCTGGTTCAAATGGCAGGCGGCTCATGATAATGCTGGTCAAGTCAAATATATTGTCTGCAATGCGGATGAGGGAGATCCGGGAGCTTTTATGGATCGAAGTCTGCTCGAGGGTGACCCGCATACCGTCTTGGAAGGAATGGTGCTCGCTGGTCTAGCCATTGGTGCTAGCCAGGGTGTGGTCTATTGTCGAGCGGAATATCCCTTAGCGATTAAAAGGCTGGAAATAGCGATCAAGCAAGCAGAGGAAAGGGGTTACCTGGGTGCTAATATCCTGGGCAGCAATTTTTCTTTTGCTATTCGAGTCAAACAGGGAGCGGGAGCCTTTGTTTGCGGTGAGGAGACGGCGCTTATTGCTTCCCTGGAGGGGGAGCGGGGGATGCCTCGATTAAAACCACCTTATCCCGCTGAGGCCGGTTACTGGCAGCAACCGACTAATATTAATAATGTTGAGACCTATGCTAATGTTCCCTGGATAATAGCCAATGGTGGCCAAGCTTTTGCGGTTTATGGTACCGAGAAAAGCAAGGGAACTAAGGTTTTCGCCCTCGCGGGTAAAATTGAGCGAGGTGGTTTAGCTGAAGTTCCTATTGGCATGAGTTTAGAAGAGGTTATCTATGGCATCGGTGGTGGTATCAAAGGGGGGCGGCAGTTTAAAGCCGTCCAGCTCGGCGGCCCATCGGGCGGCTGTATTCCCGCCCATCTACTGCATACCCCAGTTGATTATGAAGCCTTGGTAGCCACCGGGGCGATCATGGGCTCTGGTGGTATGGTGGTCATGGATGATCGGACTTGCATGGTTGATATCGCCCGTTATTTCCTCGACTTTACGCAGAAGGAATCGTGTGGGAAATGCGTTCAGTGTCGGATCGGTACTAAGCGTATGCTGGAGATGTTGGAGCGTATTTGTGCTGGGTTAGGACAAGAAGGCGACATTGAACTGCTAGAGGAACTGGCGAAAAGGATCGGCGAAGGTTCCCTCTGTGGCTTAGGTCAGGGGGCTCCTAATCCGGTCTTGACTACTTTAAAATACTTCCGTCATGAATATGAAGCTCATATTAGGGAACATAAATGCCCGGCTCACCAGTGTAAAGCACTGATTAAGTACATTATCGATCCGGATAAATGCACTGGGTGTACGATTTGCGCTCGCAAGTGTCCGGTTAAGTGTATTCAAGGTGAGAAGCGGCAACCGCATGTCATTAACCATGAGCAATGTATAAAATGTGGTAATTGTTATGAAGCGTGTCCGGCTAAGTTTGCCGCCGTTGTGGTGGAATAAAGGGGGGAGTACAGTGCAGGATACTATACAGCTAACGATAAACGGATTGTTGTGCCAGGGAATTAGTGGGCAGACAATCCTAGAGGTGGCCCGCGAGGCTAGAATAGAGATTCCTACTTTGTGTCACGATCCCCGGCTGGCTCCCTATGCTTCTTGTGGCTTGTGTGTAGTGGAGATGGCCGGTACCAATAGGTTGATGCGAGCTTGTGCTACGGCTATAAGTGAAGGCATGCAGATTGTCACCGACAGTCCAAGGGTCAAGGCTTCCCGCCGCAATACTCTGGAGTTATTGCTGTCAGATCATAATGGGGATTGTCGGCCACCATGTATGTTGGCTTGTCCCGCCCAGACCGATTGCCAGGGTTATGTCGGATTGATTGCCAATGGGCAATATCGAGAGGCAGTCGCTTTAATAAAAGAGAAGCTCCCCTTGCCTACCAGTATCGGGCTAGTTTGTCCACATCCTTGCGAGAACGCTTGCCGCCGGGCCTTGGTAGAGGCTCCGATAGCAATTGCAGATTTGAAGGCCTTTGTGGGGGAAATTGATCTTCTGGATGACCCCTATATGCCTTCGGTAGCCTCAAACAGTGGAAAACGAGTGGCGGTGGTAGGGGCTGGGCCTGCCGGTCTGACTGCAGCCTATTTCCTGGCTCGTGATGGGCACCAGGTTAGTATTTATGATGCGATGCCTCAGGCAGGTGGTATGCTGCGTTATGGGATACCCGAATACCGCC
>JBLNAS010000071.1:0-4091 GCA_050259475.1 Methylocystaceae bacterium | reverse complement strand
CTTCGGTGCAGATTGAGGGAGAAAAGATCACGATTGAAGGCACTGCCAATAAACATTACTTAGTGGCTGAGTACCTAGCGGGATTGGCGACTAATTCACACTTCAAGCATGTGATAATGTTTAATTCAACGGTTGCTGATAGTGGGCAAATTGACTTCTCCATACAATGTGATTGGGGAGGTACTAAACCATGAGAATAACTCGTCAACAGGGGGTGCTACTCTTTTTTCTGCTGTTAGCTATGATTGGATATGCTTATAACCAGCTTTTATGGCAACCACTCGGCAACAACCTCCGGATGCTGACCAGCAGCAACCAGGAAATACAGCAGAACATAGCCCAAGCTAAAGCCGAACGTAATGCTCTAGGTCGGGCTAAGAGTGAGGCTGAAGTGTTGCAACAAGAGTACAATAAAACTATTAATTTGGTGCCTTCTCGGCCGGGATTACCTGAAATAATCAGCCTGCTCGAGATGACGGCAGATAAAACTGATTGCTTATTAGTGATGGTTAACTATGGTGAAAATTCAGACCAGGTTAATCCCGAATTGGAATTGCTGGTCCCCACCAGCGGTAAGCAGTTAACTAGGCAACCGAACGCCAAAAAAGGGATTACTGCTACCCCACTGCAGGAAATTACTTTGGGGGTTAAGGTGCGGGGAGATTATTATCAAATACGGTCCTTCATACTGGACTTGGAAAGTAATCCACGTTTACTGAGCTTTAGTAATATAAATCTAGCGAATGAGACAGAGACAGGCATTGAGCCTGAAATGAATAAAATAACGCTTACTATGCAAATTAGTGCCTATTTCGATCAAACGGAAGTCAACCAGCAAAGTGGATTACTCAGGGAGGTGCCTCCTCCGACCAATTTTGCTGACAACCCGTTCCAACCTTAATTAGGCTAGATTGGGTACTCATGTCGCAAATTTTTTCTGGCTAGTCATATAGTGAAACTATAAGCATTATCGCCAGGTACGATGCTATACCCCGACCTAAGGTAGTAATTGTCAGGTTGGACGAAAGATATGAGGTTGTAGGAGATGCAGGGTTGGAACCACAAAAAGGATGAAGGCTCAGCATTGATCATCGCTATCATGATTATGCTAATCTTGGTATTAATGGGAACCACCTTGCTCAGTATGTGGTCAGCCGAGGTGAAACGGGTCAGATATGAAGGCCAAAGAGTACAAGCCTATTATATAGCTCGTTCCGGGGCGGATGCCTTGGGGTATTATTTCGAAAAGAACCCGGAAAACCTTGATAACACGACGCTTAAAAATAAAATGAATAGCATAATCACCACGGAAGCCGCAGGTCAACAATCTTACAGTACCCCATTGGGCAGTACGGGAGCCTTTAAACTTCTGATATTCAGGCAGACCGATAATCAACGTTTAATAAATATTATATCAACTGGTACCGTGGATAAAGTTTCCCAGCAAATTACCCTAGTTATTGAAGAGACCCGTTTGGATACAAGGGATGAAAACGGCAACTTGCTAAGTACCACTTATTCGTGGGCGAGGAAAAGCTGGGTAGTTAAACCTCCCACTAGTTAATTAAGTGTAAAGGATATAGGCAATGCAAGAAGTGAAAAGGCGATCTTCTATGGCGGGGTTCTCTTTAATTGAACTGATGGTTGCAATGGGCATAATTGGCCTATTAGCGGCCACTTTTTTACCGGTGATAACTAATAGCTTTGTCGGTATTCATGTCGCTGGGGTCAACAATCAAAGAGTATACCAGTTGCAGGAGCAAGTTGAAACTAGCTTATTATCTGAGCCTACCACACGGAATTATTCCATGACTATTCAGTTCCCGAGCACAACGATATCATTGATGGGTGAAAAGCAAGAGTTTAATAGCAGCTCAAGTTCTTTTCCACTCCAAATTACTATATTCAAGCCCCTAAAATAAGATTCGATGGCTTCTTAAGATGGGCGGGGGAGATAAGAATGCCGGCTTTTCATGATAATCGTGGGATTACTTTAATCGAATTACTGTTGTCGCTGATGATATTAGTAATAGTATTAGCAGCGGCTTTTGCTATCCATACTCTAGGGCAGAAAGCTTATGAGCGTAGTATCATTCAATCTAATCTACAGCATGACACCGTGAAAATTGCTGGATTTATAACCCAGTCGGTGCGAGCAGCTAAGGAAGTAGAGATATTAGGGACAGATCTCAATGTCCCAGAAACTATTGATGATGATAACAACTATATTTATCTTTACCAAGCACCAGCAAGTGGTATTAAAACTATCGTTTTAAAAAATAAAAATGGCATTACTCCATTGGTTAGGAACCCGGCTCAGATGAATAATTACACACTATTGTTTGCTAAAGAACAAGCTGGAAGCGTGTTACACTACACTATTAATGGGGTAAGCAGCACACAGAAATATAACCTGGATACCAAAGTTAAGTTGGAAACTCTTGATTCCAATGGGTTTGTAGGTGTTTTAAATGGAGGAGCAGTTCTGCGGCTAAAACTTAAAGCAGGAGCTAGCTTCCCGTTGAATATAACCGGTAATTTTATTCAAGATACCGTAAAGTTATCGGGGAGTGGGAACAGGAGTATCGATCAGACCGATGAGAAATACACAGCATGGGAGTTCGAGCTGTTTTACACCACTCTCAAAAATAGCCTGGACAATAGTGATATCGAGGTTGCCAACTTACCGGCTGGCTTAAGTTACAGTGTGGTTAGAAAGAGTAGTAATATATTACGGATTACAGTGAATGGTACTGCTGAAGCGGACATCGTTAGTACCTTGACCCCACAGGTGAGGATTTTACCTACAGCAGTAGAAGCAGCAATAGGGCAGGTTGTAAATGCCTCGGAGTTTAAGGCAGTCAAACTACTGGTGTCAGAACCCATGACTTTTCCTACTTACGTGGTCCATGAAAATGTTTTTGTTTATGGTACGAGTTTATCAGTAGCGGGGAGCACCTCGATTACTGGTGAGGATAGTACGATAGTGATCCAAGAAAATGCTGGCCAAATTGTAACTTTTAATGGTAACAATACGATTATTGTTAAAAATGCCTACATTGATGATGATGTTCTAATGCAAAATAGTACTACCTTGGGGAAAATTGGGACAACCGAACTAATATATGTCAGGCAAGATGTTACCGTTAATAACGGTGGTGCGACCATGAATGCAAAGAAGGTTTTTATCGATGGCAATGTAGATATGTCAAATAGTGGTGAAATTAATGCTGACACAGTTTACATCAAAGGTAATGTAACCATGGATAATGGTGGAGCCAAAATCAATGCTAATACGATATTTATTGATGGCAATGTAACCTTTAACAATAGTGCCCGGATAGTGGCTAATTCAGCTATATACGTAAAAGGCAGCCTTGATTTTAATAATTGGAGTGCCCTGTTGAAGGCACCATCATATTATATTGGTGGCAGTATTGAGCTCAGGCAAACTGGAAATATTATCGGCAATCGGATATATAATTTGGAGAGCCCACCGGCAACTCCGGTATTCCCGGTTGCTGAAATTGCACCGCTGAGGCTAGACGCCTGGTATAGTGAAAAGGGGTATGCCACAGGCGGCGCATTGGTCGATGGTGCGAGGATATTTTCGGCAACGGACTATTCGTTCGCGCATGTGGGTACCTATATGAATGTAGTCATAGTCAGTAAGGGAGATATTACTTTAACGAAAAATATGTCCCTGAGTGGAGTGCTGTATGCTCCTAATGGCAAGATTACTTTTGGCGGTGGAGCCTTTGAAGGATTAGCGATCGCAAGAGATGGATTTGAAGCGACTAATGGTGGCTGTGAGGTTATCTTTAAAAATATGAGTAATTACATTCCTGACCCGAACGATTACCCATTTTAGCCTTAATTACAACCAGAGAATAAAGGGAATTAAATAATTAATAGCCAGGCTAGCCCTGGCTATTAATTTTGGTGGCTTCTAAAACTTACTTTGGTAAAATCCATATTACTATTAGATCAACAAGATGCGAGCTTTTGGTGCCATCGCTAGGATGCAAGTAAGTTATAAGTTAAGCTATTACTTTTACCGTAAAAATAATTATTAAAACTATATATGGTTG
>JBLNAS010000070.1:0-3155 GCA_050259475.1 Methylocystaceae bacterium | reverse complement strand
TGGTTGCCATTGAGGACCTTACCTCTGATGTTAAGAATTTTTATGTCGAGAGTCTGGATGGCGATCTGCCGTTTAAGGTAGCTCCGGGCCAGCTTTGCATGGTATCCCTACTGGATGTGGGGGAGGGAATGTTCTCCGTTACCTATCAGGAAGAAGACAAACTGCAATTTGCTATTCGTCGGGTAGGATTACTGACCGATGCTTTTCATGATATGGAAATTGGTCAGGAAATCGGAGTGCGTGGCCCTTATGGCAACGGTTTCCCGACCGAGCAATGGAAGGGCAAAGATCTGATCTTTATCAGTGGTGGTATCGGGCTCGCTCCCGTTCGTTCCTGGATCAAGTACTGCTTTGATCATCGGGATGATTACGGTAAGATCGACATCGTTTATGGTGCTCGCAGCTATGATGATCTCTGCTTTAAACGTGAGCTTTTTGAGTTCTGGCCCCAAGAGAAAGACACCAAGGTCCATGTCACTATCGATCGGCCACAGGAAGGTTGGGATGGCAAAGTAGCCTTTGTTCCCCCCTTCGTCGAGGAATTGAATTTCACCCCGGATAACAAAGTTGCCGTTATCTGTGGTCCTCCGGTAATGATCAAGATCTGCCTCGATACCATGAGTAAACTCGGTTTTAAAGATGAGCAGATTATTACTACCCTGGAAGCCCGGATGAAATGTGGTATCGGCAAATGTGGCCGCTGCAACATCGGTAGTGAATTCATCTGCCTCGATGGCCCGGTCTACGATCTGGTCAAACTCAAGCAACTTCCCCCCGAGTGGTAAAAATGAGAAAATGGGGTCTGACCCCAAATTCTCATTTATTAACTGAGTGATAATAGGTTATTAACAGGCTAGTATTATAACTAGCCTGTTTTTTCGGTTATGGTTATTTATACTTATTAATCCGACAACTGATCAGGATAAAATGAGAAAAAGGTGCCTGACCCCAAGTTCTCATTTTATTTTGCCTATGAGGGGTGTAAGCCATGGAAATAGAGAGTTATCAGACGGTGAAAGAGCGAGCGGTGGTAGAAATAGTGATTCGAAAGTCACGCTTTATAAGTGCAGTGGCTCCGATTACCACCGAGGTGGATGCTGCTCGATTTGTAAGTGAAATCAAGGCAGTACATAAAGAGGCTAATCATAATGTTTGGGCTTGGGTTGTTGATGAACGGCAAATGCGTTGTAGCGATGATGGTGAACCCTCGGGTACCGCCGGGCGTCCCGTGCTGGAGGTTATCCAGCGAAAAGGCCTGGTACAGATAGCCATGGTGGTCACCAGGTACTTTGGCGGTATTTTACTCGGGGCTGGGGGGCTGGTGCGGGCCTACAGCCAGGCGGCACAGGAAGTTATCGCTGCCGCTGGCATCCAGTTGGTGCAACTCTATCGGGTGATAGAAATTGTAGTTGATTACTCAATTTCATCTCAGATTAAATACTACCTGGAGCAGCAACCGGTGCAGAAATTGATGGTTGATTATGGTGAGAAGGTTGTTTTCCATGTTTGCTGCTTGCCCCAGGAATTAGAAGCGCTCACCTACACTCTAGGTGAGATGACTGGAGGCAGGGTAGAACTGCTTCAACGGGAGGACTGCTACCTTTGAGTAATGGTAGTAAGAAACATACGGTATCGATTTAAAGAGCAAGTGATGGGCTACCTATGTTCTTAAAGGTGAAGGCCGAGGTAGTTTTGATAAATTCCCCGGCCTTGGTACCAAACTGCAGTATTATCATATTAAATCCAAATTGGCTTATTGACCCTTAAACTCAGGCTCCCGCTTAGCCACAAAGGCATTTAAGCCTTCCTGCAGGTCTTCGGTCATAAAGCAGCAGACTGACTGGGCTTGTTCAAACATGAGACCCGCTGCGGTACTGCTCTCCATAGCCAGGTTAGCGCCCTTCTTGGCCCAACGCATGGCGATCGGTGGCATACTAGCCATCTTCTGGGCCATATTCATAGCCCGGGTTTGCAGTTCCTCAATTGGGACCACAATTTCGACTAAGCCAATACGGGCTGCTTCCTGAGCATCAATTTCCTCGTTAGTCATAATCAGCCGTTTAGCTTGCCCGGGACCGATCAGTTTTGAGAGTCGGGTCGTACCACCGACATCAGGAGCCAGTCCTAATGCCACCTCGGGCATACGGAAGTGGGCATTGTCAGCGGCAATTCTGATATCACAGCCCAGAAGTAGTTCAATTCCACCCCCGATACAGTGCCCCTGCACTGCTGCTACGATGGGGAATGGCATCTCCTGCCAGCGCAGATTAATATTCTGCCACCAGGCCAGTCTTTTCAGGATCATTTTAACATCGGTAATCTGCAGATCATCCAGGCTCATACCAGCAGAAAAGTGCTTGCCACTCGCTTTAATAACTGCCGCTCGCAGTGAATCGTCAGCTGCCATCTCGAGCTGAATTTTCTCCAGATCCTCCAGCAGCAGCCAGCTGAAGGTGTTTAGTTTAGCGGGTTGATTCAGGGTAATGATAGCGATAGAGCCTTCTTTTTCATAGAGCAACCAATCACGTATATCCATGGATGTACCTCCCCTATTTACCGGAATTTATCTCCCTAATAAGCCTATAGCTTCGCCAAATCCACCCAAAGACCTGCCCCCGTCTACGTATTGAGTTACCCAAGTGTGAGATATTGGGTTTAAACCGGTGGCTTACTGTGCTGCCTCCAGATTAAGTAATATACGTGCGAGATCACTTTCAAAACGAGCTATCTCTTCTGGGGTAAATCCGTGATAAAACTGGGCTGACATTTCCTGTGACACTCCGGCATACGCTTCACGGCGGGCTAAATCTTTGGCGGTGGTAGCTATCAGGGTAATGCGGCGATCGTCAGGAGAGGGTATCCGCTCAATATAACCTGATTGCTCCAGGCGATCCAGCATACTGGTTAGGGTTGACTTACCTAGCGAGGTAGCCCGTGCCAGTTCCTGGATAGATATTTGGTCTTGTTTCCAAAGTACAAAAAGTATTCGCCCCTGGGCGGGGTTCAGTTCCGCGAGCCCGTGAACTTTTAATTTTTTGGCTAACAACCTACCCGATAAATAATGAATTCTTGATATTAAAAAGCCGCCTACCGTGCGTTCATTCACTTTGGTAACCCCTTAGTTATTGGGAAATTCCAGCTGGTATCGGTTAACT
>JBLNAS010000069.1:0-3520 GCA_050259475.1 Methylocystaceae bacterium | reverse complement strand
TATGTCACCAGGGCGATTGGAGGGACTGGACTTATTATCGTCGAGGCAACTGCCATAGCCCCTAATGGTAGAATATCGGATCACGATTTAGGTATCTGGGATGATCAGCATATTGCAGGTTTGCATAAGATTGTTACTCCTTGCCAGGGGTATGGCTGCAAAGTCGCCATCCAGCTCAACCATGCCGGGAGGAAAAGCGAGGCTCAAGGTGATAGGATATTTGCTCCCAGTCCCCTAAGGTTCAGTGACAAGTTAAGGATGCCCGTAGAATTAACGTCGGATGGTATCCAGGAGATTATAGGTTGGTTTCAGAAAGCTGCTCAAAGAGCTGATGCCGCCGGGTTCGATGCCCTTGAAATCCATGGTGCCCATGGCTATTTGATTAACCAGTTTTTATCGCCCCTGACCAATCATCGACCAGATGCCTACGGTGGTAGTATCAAAAACCGGGTAAGGTTTTTAAAGGAAATTATTTTAGCTATTAAAGAGGTTTGGCCACCCGAAAAGCCTATCCTTTTGCGGGTATCGGCTACCGACTATCATAAAGATGGAATTGATGTTTGGCAAATGGTGGCGATTATTAAAGAAATTGCTGACCTCGTAGACATGGTCCATGTAAGCTCCGGAGGATTAATTCCCGTCGGTATGGAGGTTTATCCCGGGTATCAGGTAGAATTAGCGGCAACCATTAAAAGAGAATGTAACATCCCTACCATTGCTGTTGGTCTCATTACTAATGAGGAAATGGTAGAAGGAATACTCGGTAACCAGTGGGCTGACTTGATAGCTCTGGGCAGAGAACTCTTACGAAACCCGTATTGGGTTTTGCAAATCGCCCATCGTTACAAGGTACCAATCGATTATCCCCTACCTTATGAGCGTGCTTTTTAGCTGATACCGTATAATTACCGATAGCGTTAATTACCTACGATCTAGAGTTCGATAATTAACTGGCTCGACTCCCTCTCGAATGCCCAAGCAACCGGCGTCGAATCGCGCGCACAGCCAGAACCAGCAGTAAAATAAGCGACACCCCCGCCGCCACTGCTGCCCAGGTTATCTTAGTAGAATCAACTAGCAGGTAATACGGGTTCCAAGAGGCTACCGCTTCATATCGGCCAGCCGGTTTTTGATAACTGCTGGGGAGATTAGCGATACCATTCTTGTCGCTGTCTTTGCCGGCCTGCAGAAATTGGGTTAAGGCCACCCACTCTTTCAGTTCTTGAACCCCCGAACGACTATTATCGGCATCGACTAGGGCTTGGCTCAGATCAGACAAAGGCTGACCGGTTTTAGATTTGGGTGCGGAATTAACAATACCATGGGTCATCGGCCCCATTTTCCCCAGCAAAGCCGCAGCATAATAACTGGTAGCTATACGGTATAACCTCTTCTTTTCCAGGGGTTGATAACTGCCATCAGGCATACTGATCATTACTCCATAAACGCGATCCAAAGGCAGACGATTAGGATTATATTTAAAATTGATACCCGACACCTGCATAGTATAATTACCTTGCATCGGCGCCAGGGTGCTCTGGATTTCCAGGCAATTTTTGATATCACTGCCAGTCAGATAAAAAGCTACCACCGGGTAACCCGGAACTTTATCAGTGCCTAAGCCCAGGGAAAGGGTACGGAAAACATCTTTAACTTCAATATTTCCCGCCGTGAAAGCATTGCGAATTTCACCAAGTGGCTGCACTGCCACATTGACATATTGGTAACCTGCTCCCTCTGCCTTTTGCACTGCCGATCGGAAAGCATCCGCTACTAGATCACCCAGCCCCGTTTCTTGAGCCGCTTGATACATGGCGTCAAGTGAGCCCATGCTATAGGAGCTCTCCGCTACCACCTGATGAAATCGATACCCATAAGGCGACAGAAACTGGCTATCCACCAGCTTTCGATAGTCTTCAATATCCTGATTAATCTCTTGATTGGCAGTTAGCTGGGGAGTGATCGGAGCTATCTGATAATCAGCCAGTTCCGGTCGTTGACCGGGAATACAAGACAGCTTAATCACCCCCAGATTTTGACCAAAGCAGCCAGCTGAGGCGATGGTAGTCTTGCCTACTACTATGGGCTTGGTGAGTAGGGTATGGGTATGCCCACTGATAATGACATCAATATCTGGTACGGCTGCTGCCAAGAGCTCATCTTCTGATTTGGCTTTATTAATTCGGGTACCACCATGTGACAAACAGATAATAACATCAACTTTTTCCCGCTCTTTTAGTACCCTAACTACTCTTTTGGCTTCAATTTGAGGATCTTTAAACTCGATATCACGAGCCATAATAATGTCATGCACCGCATCCTTACCGATTAAACCAAAAACACCGATACGGATGCCATTCTTATTGACTACCATATAATCTTTTATGCCGTATTCAGCCGCCGCCTTTTTCATCCCACTTTCGCTATCTGGCTTAACTGCAAGATTACTGGCTAATAGCTCTGGCAGCACGCTGCCGCCCTTTTTCCTAGCGGCTAAAAGCATTTGCGCTGTTGCTACGGTATCAAAGTCAAATTCATGGTTACCAAAGGTAGTAGCTTCATAGCCTAGCTTACCCATTAACCGCAGCTCAGGGGCTTCAGTCGGTGACAGCACATGGAATAGGGTACCCATACTGAAATCACCAGCATCAACTAACATAGTTCCGTCAGGATTCTCCTGGCGCTGCTTTTTAATCGCTTCCGCCAACCGGGCATAGCCACCAGCTTCAATAAGTTGATCATCAACGGTATTCACAATGAAAGGCTGTAAATTGGAATGAAGATCATGTGTAAAGAGAATAGCGAGCGGGGTGGGACTTGTCTGCCCCGCACTAATCAGGGGAAATAACCCTCCCGTTAGCAGGGCAATTAGCAACCCCCATATAGAGCAAGTGATTATTAATTTGTTTTTACCCATTATCATATCCCCTTTACCCCGAATGACTATTAACCAGCTATTCAATTCCAGAGCCCGATTACCCTTTTACTAATTTATACTAGAATAGAAATGTACTTTATTATAAGAACTATATTTGTAGCAAGGCCCGTCAAGTAACCACACTCATACCTTGGTATCTTTGCTTTAGAGGAGGTGAACGCATGGAACGCTGGGAGAAAATTATTGCGGTACAACGCATGCAGGATTATATCGAAGAGCATATTACTGAGCCAATTTCACTGCACATGTTGGCTGATGCCGCCCGCTATTCACCGTGGCACTCAGCCCGCATTTTTAAAGAAATGACTGGTAGACCGCCCATTGAATATATTCGAGCACTTAGACTATCCCAAGCGGCAATCAGACTCCGCGACCATGATATTAAAATCGTGGATGTGGCTTTTGATTTTGTCTTTGACTCGCATGAAGGTTTCACCAGGGCCTTTTCCAAGCAGTTTGGCATGACACCTCAGTATTACAGTAAACATGCCCCGACTGTCCAACTATTTCTGCCCAGCAATGTCCGTGATTATTACCTTCAACTACAAAAAGGAGTGGATACTATGGCTAAGAACCCGAATC
>JBLNAS010000068.1:0-2968 GCA_050259475.1 Methylocystaceae bacterium | reverse complement strand
GAGGAATCCTGCCCTACCTCGCCGACGACCGAGGAGATAATGCCATTAAATGGTGCTGACAGTACCGCATCTTTAAGCGTGTTTTGCGCAATCTGCCATTTAACCTGAGCCGACTGGATGGAGGCTTTGGCCATATCCCGACTGATCAAAGCGTTACTATAATCATTTCTTGATTGCTCAATATCGCTTTGTGAGATAGCTCCTTCCTTAAACAGAGCTTCCTGGCGATTAACGGTGGTACGCACCTTACTCAAGTCCAATTCCGACTGGCGCAGCTTATATTGGGCCTGGGTAATTTCATTGGCCGCTTGATCAACAGCAGTACGCAGGTCAGCGTCGTCCTGCACGGCTAACTGTTGCCCCAAGGTAACTGTTAAACCGGTTTTAGCATTCAAGGTTTGCAAGACCCCGTCCTTTTTGAATTTAAGATCTGCTTCTTGTAATGGCTTGACGCTACCCGTAGCCTGCACTACATCACTTATCTTGCCTGTAGTTACCGGCATAGTTAGATAGGTAGTGTTTTTAGGGGTAAGGGTGTGATAAACATAGAACCCTCCTGCCCCTAACACCACTATACATAAAGCTATAATCACCTTTTTACGCCAGGTTTTCGGTGTTGTCTGGCTGGCTAACGGATCGCCTTTTTCACGCGACATCTAACCCACTCCCTCCACTGCTCTTGCTCAAAATATTATAGTTATAAGCTTCTTAAAACCGCTATTTAGTTGATGGTATACTTCTACCATCAACTAAATAAATCCCTTACTTTTTCCTTAACTTACTAAATAATAGTTAATCGGTTTTGAAGAAATTGTGAAGATTTCTTAACAATTGCAGCAGGCCAGCTTTATTTTAGGTTATAAAGCCGGGAGTGTTTAGGGCAATCTGTAGGTTAGTATTTAAAATTAAATGTGCGAACAAGCCTTTATTAGATTAAATCACCATAAACCAATACTACTCGGTTCCGGCCTTCCTCCTTAGCCTTATATAGACCTTCGTCCGCACGGTACAAAATATCTTCAAAACTAACATCACTGGTCAAAGATTCGGTTATACCAATGCTAACGGTACACTCTAGAATGTGCTCACCAATACTACTCTTGATGGTCGTTCGCCCTATGCCCAGGCGGTCAATAAAGCCGCTAGCTCCTTCCATACGGGTCTCGGGTAAAATTAGCACAAACTCTTCGCCGCCAAACCGACCAAACATGTCTTCCACCCTAATACTCTTTTTGATATGCTCAGTAAAACTCACCAACATCTCATCCCCGACCCGGTGACCATAGGTATCGTTGATGCGCTTAAAGTGATCAATATCAATCATCATTACCGTAAAAACCCGATTATACCTCTGAAAACGCTCCAGCTCCCGATCTCCTAAGCGGAAAATCTCACGACGGTTACAGATACCAGTTAACTCATCGGTGGTAGCCAGCCGGTTTAGCTGGCTGGTTAAAGCTTCCTGATCCAATAAGTACTGAAACTGCCGCCATCGGAAACGGTACAATTGGCGGGAGGCTAAGAAAAAGAGGATGTTAACCACAATATAAAACACCAGTAGAGCGTTCAGTTCTAATTGACCGGGTATTTTATGGGTAAATAGTAAACCTAGGCTACCCAGAGTGAAGACTATCGGTGGTAGAATACGTAAGAAGAACCCATTGGGGAGCAACAAATAATAGCAGACCAGTAAAGCCAAATCAACCAGCGTATAGAGCATATAGCCGGCAGGCCTACTGCTATTAACAAATAAAACATAGCCCCCGATCAGTAAGCCCCAGGTGAAGACTAACCAACTATAAAGATTTACCGTTGCCTGCCGATTTAACACCCAGCAAAAAATCAGGGAAATCAGCAAAACAAATCCTCGCATCATTAACAACAGAAAGAATTGCCGGCTCATTCCATAAAGCACATAATCAGAATAGATGAATAAAAGGTTCGGGATCTGAAAGAGCATCATCACCAGTGTAACCTGGGAAATATCAGACCCTAAATAGTGGAGCCGATAAGCGGGTAATTTAGTCCTATCTATCGCTGCCATTTTTCTCAGCTCCTGTCCGAAAAATACCGTTGTTGACAAAATTGGACATTAACCAGATATATCCTCTATTTGTATATATAATAGAATGACTTTTCTACCCATTGGTCCTATACTCGTTTTTCCACTATCCACTAATTACCTCATATGGTCCTTAGGAGGCGAACTATATGTGTGATACCATGGTGGTTTTAGGTAACTCCACTTTTGACGGGCAAGTTTTATTCGCCAAAAACAGCGACCGGCACCCGAATGAACCGCATATTATCATCCAGCAGCCTCGGCAACAGCACTCCATAAGTAGTAAGGTCCGCTGTACTTATATCGAGGTTGACCAAGCCCCCACTACCTATGCGGTCTTACTATTGAAGCCTTCCTGGATTTGGGGTTGTGAAATGGGGGCCAATGAATACGGCCTTAACATCGGTAATGAAGCGGTTTTTACCCGGGAACCAGTGGCAGATACCGGGCTCACCGGTATGGATATGATACGTTTAGCCTTGGAACGGTGCCGCACCAGTGAAGAAGCGCTGGAATATATGATTGAACTACTGAGCCGCTACGGCCAGGGTGGCAATTGTGGTTATGGGCGACGTTTTCTCTATCACAATTCCTTCCTGCTTGCCGACCCCACTTCAGCCTGGGTCCTGGAAACCGCAGGGGAATACTGGGCGGCGGCGCGGGTTCATGATTTCCGAGCCATATCGAACTGTCTAAGCCTGGGCCAGGACTTCGACCGCGCCCATCCCCAGTTAGTAGAGCATGCTATTCAGAAAGGCTGGTGCCGATCTAGCCAAGACTTCCACTTTGCCCGCTGCTACACTAACCCACTAATTACACGTTTCAGCGGTGCTCATGAGCGCTGGGCTTGCAACCAAGATTGGTTAACGCAAGCCCAAGGCAAAATTGATGCCGCGGTTTTAATGA
>JBLNAS010000067.1:0-5302 GCA_050259475.1 Methylocystaceae bacterium | reverse complement strand
TCCTACCAATCATCTTTAATCCATCCCTGGGTTGTCACGGACAAATCATAATCTCAACCTCAGATAATTGCCACACAACCTGACTATCCGCACCACTACCAGGCTCATTGACTTTCTGGGCCGCCACCCATCCGGTCATTAACCCGGTGATGATAATGTAGTAAAGATCATAGTCGGCATCCCCCGAAGCCGTCATTTATTCTCAATCCTCGGGTTGGATTTAAGCTGATCCCACATAGAATCAGTTAAAAGCCCCAATCGCCAGATAGCAATACCACCAAGCTTACTGTTGCTGGCCAAAGTAATCTTTTCACCCATACTTTCTGGAGTTTCACTGGGTACTGATATCCCTAAATATAAATTCTTACTGGGTACAAGTAATTGAGCCATGGTTACCGCTTGTTTAACCTTGTCTAAAGGTTCCGGTTTTGGCCCATAATCATAAGCCATAATAATTATCTGGTCTGCCATCGTTCCTAATATCCGATAATCATAACCTAGATACGAACTATTCTGAGGATGCAAACCTAACGCTAGGGTTTTATCCGATTGATGCAGGGATAAAGATAACTTATTGACAAATTGTGAGAACAGTTCCTGCACTCTAATTAGGTCGACTCCAGTATCATTCCATCCTAGCCCTTCAAAATCAAGGTTCACTCCATTATATAAGGCAGCAGTTTGGGTAATACTGATGACTGCAGAATCTTGAGCTTCTTCATTAGTAAGCAGATTCATGATCGCGCTATTCTTGTCAGTCATATGTACAGTCATCTGAGTGTCTAAATCGAACTGTTTGGTCGCTTGGAGCACATCCTCCCAACCTTGAGGCTGTGACCAACCACTCTGACTCTGATTACTGAGAATTCCATCCTGATCGAGAGTATACCACCCCAGAGCAACTTCATTCACTATACCGGTATTCCCTTGGCTTACATCGGGATAAGTAGCATTAAATAGATCATTCCAACTACTATTTTCGCTATTTCCCAGAGCATAAAAGGCAATTACCTTTAGCGGAGCTGGAGGTGAATTGATAGCCACTAATTGTTTACCTTCATTCCAATTGACCTCACATCCTATTGCCTCACTGATGAAGCGGAGAGGAACCATGGTACGACCATTTACGATAAATGGAGGTACCTCCATCTGTAGTGGCCCATTGTTAAGCAGCGCATTTTGGTTGCCAATCGTTAGGATGAGATTAAGGCCAGTTCCAGTTAAGTTAATAGTCTGGTTGACCGGATTCCAGCCAACTTGCAAATGTAAGGCCTCACCAACAGCACGTAACGGAACCATAGTACGTCCACTTCGTATAATGGGGGATACCTCGGTCTTAACTAGTTTACTATCGACGGTAATAGTAATTGCTGGCTGGCTACTCGCCATCGCCAATTGGGAGTGAAAACTGATAGCCCACAATAGAATAAGGATAATAACCGCATTCTTGCTCCGCATTATGTTCCTCCCAACTAATTTATCGGCACCTATTCCCAGTATGTAATATTGCATATTAGAACACTATAACAATATCAAAGATATATAAAGAGGCTAATACCTTTGCCTTGATCGGCTGGGTATTAGCCCCTAAGCAGGTTTTAGTTTAGATTATACAGTTAGCACCTTTCCTGCCTGTTGCATCATCTCCAAAGCGCTGTACATGTTAGTTACTACTCCGACCTGTAAATGATCCTTCAACTGATGATAATCCAAGCAGGTGCCACAGGAGTATACCTCAATTCCTTGATCAACTATACTGTGTAGTAAATCAAGAACCGGTGAACCCTCACTAGTTAATTTGACCCCCGAGTTCATAAATACTAACCTTTTCATCGATCCTGGAGCTTCGTTCAGAGCATAAAGAAAACCTTTCATTAGTACCGTCCCTAGATCCGCTTCACCCCTGCCAAAATGTTCACTAGATATCAGCACTACATCATTAGCCATGGTAGGCATCAGCCCACATTCCAAGGGCTGACCTGGTTCCCGGCTAAGAACTATCTGGTAGCCTTCATTCTCACTAGTAACGATCACCTTACATCCCAGACTTTGACCTAAGCGAGTAAGATTTTCCCGGGCGGCTTCATTATCTACCAGGGTGGTTATCTCAACCGCCCCGTTATCAAATTCTCTTTTAGTTAACACTACAGGTTGTGGGCAAGCCAACCCTCGCGCATCAATAGTTTTATTCATCAGTGCTTACCTCCATTACTTGCTGCAATTAAAGTATATCCCTGGCAAGTCTGATGCGGCACTTACCTGGACTATGAAATTATCTTATTCTCACTAAGAAGCATCATTTAGTATTCCAATTGATTATCATATAAAAATAAACAGCTCCGTTTTTAGGAGCTGCTATTAGAACACCTGTTTTAAGCAAAATCAATGTTGATAATCTCTACATCATCATGAAGTACCCGGTAATGTACCGTTCTTGGCTCGACTAAACTAACCTCCTTGAGTACCATGTGCTCATTGCCTATAAAGTATCCAGTGTCTGCTGTACCCAAAAAAACCTTATCACTTACTTGCCGAGTAGTTAGTCCACCGGAACACACTCGAACTTTGTTTCCCTGGTACTCAAATACGATTACCCGTTTATGCATATGGAGGTTAACATCATGCAATAATTCCGTCAAATCTGCAGTTAGCACTACCATCACCTCTCTTCTTTTGTTTCATAATTCGTTACCATTCACGTCAATCCTGCTCCAAGACAGCAAATATACAGCATACATGCAGGATCGAATCCCTAATCAATTTGGAAATAATAAAGCACAAGCAGGAATAAATTCCACCAGTGAGTAATATTGCTATAGATACACCACCGAAAGGATGGATTTATTTGTCAACCAAGATTGCAGTTATTAGCGGGCCTTCAACCGGTAAAACTACTCTTTGTAAGGAAGTTGATAATATTCTCGGCTTAATGGGCAAAAACTCCGGTCTATGTTTGGAGTTTGCCCGCACTTATGTTAACCGCTTCGGGCCGCCAGCCAATGTTTTTGAACAGTTCGTCGTCTATTTAGGCCAGAAACGCCGCGAGGATGACTTATCCCGCTGTGATTACATCATCTGCGACAATACAACGTTCTTATGCTATGTATATGCTACCTTTAACATCGACTTGCGTAATGACAAGGAACGTTACGCCCTAAATGAGCTATATAACATGGCTCTCAAAGACATGTTCTCGTATCAGGAGATTTTTTATATCCCTCGAGAGTTTTCCCTATCTCCCGATGGTACCCGCTATCAGGATGAAGTAGCTGCCCGACTAGTCGATGAAAAAATTAGGGCTTTTCTCCTCTTCCATAATCTTGCCTATACTGAAGTTCGGGGAACGATTGACGAGCGTGCTACTTCTATGATGCTTAAGTTGGGATTTCAACCTGAAGAATTTGAACACCATATGGCTCATATATCCAATTGTCATAAATAGAAATTTCTTATAAGGGTAGCGTAATTTGATATGGTCAACTAAAGAGAATATATATCCGCACATAATTAAAGGCACCCCCAAGTTGGAGGTGCCTTTTACTCTTATCTTAGTTTAGTTTCGGGTCTTAATAATCAAATACTGGGGTAACTGGACATTATAAACATGCGGATGCCGAATCTTAATGGAATAACACAGCGGGCACAGGTATTTCAACTCCACCATCGACTCTTTTTCTTTCACTATCCCAGCCAGTGCGAGCGCATCTTCGGGGTATTCCTGGAAGCATTCCTGACATTTTTGCATGTTTATGTCCCCCTGTAACGACGGTTTCTGCATCGTTCTCAGTACGATAATAGTCTTTTACCGGTTAACAGGCAACTACTTTATGACTGCATCCTCATAGTGTGAGAACTCCATAGTAAAAGACGCCCGACCCTGAGTGGCTGACCGCAGGGTGGTAGTATAACCAAATAACTCAGACAGTGGCGCAAAAGCTTTTATAATCTGCGTGCTGCCCTCGCTCTCCATGGTTTCCATTCGGCCTCGACGAGCATTAATGCTATTGATAATGGCACCGGTATACTCATCAGGTGTAGTTACTTCCAGCTTCATTACTGGCTCTAAAACCCTTGGCCCTGCTTTCATCATGGCATCCTTAATTGCTAAATTACCAGCGATCTTGAAAGCCATTTCTGAGGAGTCTACTTCATGGAAGGACCCATCATAAATACTAATTTTGACATCTACCACTGGGAAGCCCTTGGATGGCCCACGCTGTAGTCCATCCCGGATCCCATCCATAGCTGGATTGATATATTCACGAGGTACCGAGCCACCAATAATCTTACTCTCAACTTCGACGCCTTCAAATGGCTCGATATGAATCTTAATATGCCCATACTGACCATGACCACCAGACTGTTTCACATGTTTGCCTTCACCATCAGCCGCGCGGGTTATGGTTTCGCGGTAAGCTACCCCCGGTTGGCCAATATTGGCATTAACATTAAACTCTCTGAGTAAGCGATCAGTGATGATATCCAGATGCAATTCTCCCATACCGGCAATCTTGGTCTGCCCAGTTTCCGCATCAATACTAACCCGGAAAGTAGGATCCTCCTCGGATAATTTGGCCAATGCTTCACCCAATTTAGCCTGATCCCCTTTTGACTTAGGCTCAATCGCGATCTCAATAACTGGTTCCGGGAAATGTATTGACTCTAATAATACTGGACTTTCTTCCAGACATAAGGTATCCCCAGTAACCGAATTTTTCAAGCCGATAACTGCCACAATATCGCCTGAACGTGCGGTATCTATCTCCTGCTTATGATTAGCGTGCATTTTGAGCAGACGACCGATACGTTCTTTTTTACCCTGCGATGAGTTATAAACATAGACCCCTGACTTGAGTTCACCAGAGTAAATACGCATAAAGGCTAACTTGCCGACATGGCGATCAGAAATAATTTTAAACACCAGTCCCGCAAATGGTTGCTCGGTTCCCATGCTCCAATCCATTTCATCACCACTCGTCGAATAAGCTACCATAGCTGGTAGATCTTTCGGTGAGGGCAAATAATCAATAACCGCATCAAGCAAGGTCTGAACACCCTTGTTTCGGTAACTGCTACCCGCCAAAACCGGTACTATCTTGTTAGCAATGGTCTGCTCGCGAATAGCCTGCTTCAAGGTTATACTGTCAACATCCTCTTCGGCCAGATACTTCTCGAGAATAATTTCATTATGATCAGCTAAGATCTCCAATAATTTATGGTGGTACTCCTTAGCCAGCTCGAGGTTATCATCCGATATCGGACCTCTTTGGACGGTACTCCCAGTATCATCATCATAAGTGAT
>JBLNAS010000066.1:0-5217 GCA_050259475.1 Methylocystaceae bacterium | reverse complement strand
ATGACCATTAGCTCCATGAAACGCTTGATAAACGTTGACTTGCCGGTACGTACCGGGCCGACCACGCCCAGATAGATGTCACCACCCGTTCTTTCCGCAATGTCCTTTAATATGTTGTTTCCTTCCACCTGACCTTCCCTCCCCGGTATGTTGTTCTATGCAGGGCTTTAATCCACTTTTTGGGATAACCCTGAATGTCGCCCGCGCACGGTCCCGGTATGGTATAACAGTATAAATATATTGAAGGCATGTCAGGTCTATAACCAACCAAAAAAAAAAGTGTGGAAAATTTTCCACACTGCCTACCATTCATCTACTATTTTTAGTATTTCCTCGCTTTCATGCTTGCGACTGCGGCTCATTAATTCCCACATTACCTTTTCGGGATCAGCTTTCTCATAAATTATTTTATATATCCCATTAGTAATTGGCATTTCTAATCCCAATTTAGTTGCCAGCTGTTTAGCTGCCCTAGTCGTAGTCACTCCTTCAACCACCATTCCGATCTGAGCGATTGCTTCCTCCGCCGGTACCTTTTGCCCTAGCAAAATACCACAGCGACGATTCCGTGAATGCATACTACCACAGGTCACTACCAGGTCACCAACCCCTGCCAACCCTACAAAGGTAAGCTGCTGACCTCCTAGGGCCGCTCCCATTCTGGCCATCTCCGTAAGACCACGGGTTAAAAGAGCAGCTCGTGAGTTATCCCCCAGCCCTAATCCCTCAGCGATGCCGGTACCTAAGGCAATAATATTTTTTAGGGCACCACCCATTTCTACCCCAGTAACGTCAGGATTGGTGTACACACGAAAGACTGGACACATAAAAGTATCTTGTACCCGATATGCCACGTCCGACTGATAAGCAGCTACCACGATAGCACTTGGAACTGAGCAGGCCACTTCTTCTGCATGTGTTGGTCCAGAGAGAACGGCAAAACGCGATAGTACCTCTTCCCCTATTTCCTCGGCTATTACCTGGCTCATTGATTTTAGGGAGTTAACCTCAATCCCTTTGGCGGTGTTAACAACTAGTGCTAGCGGCGGCAATATAGGTCTTACTTTGCTAGCTACTTCCCTTACCACCTGTGCTGGAACGGACAATACCACCATATCCGCATCCGACACCGCAACAGCCATATCAGTGGTAAATTCAATGCTTGGTTCCAGGGATACACCCGGTAATAAGCGACTGGTCCGGGCAGCCTGCATTTCAAGAATTCCGTCAGCTGGACGGCCCCATACCGTTACTTGATGCTGACGGCGGGCCAAAACTAAGGACAGGGCAGTGCCCCAGCTTCCTGCCCCTAAAATTGCTACTTTTATTCCATTATCCATAATTATGCTCCTGTCTTATTACCCAGTTGCGGCTCAGTACCTGATAGCAAACGTTTAATATTAGGGCTATGTTTATAAATTACAAAAATGCTTAGGCCAAGTGTTAACCAAATAATAACTAATGGCTGTCCAGCCAAGTAAGTCACTATTGGCAGAGCTGCTGCCGTAAGAATGGATCCTAATGATACATATTTTTTGACCAGCACTACCAGCACAAAAAACAGTGCCAACCCGAGAGTAGCTAAAGGCATTAAACAAATCGCTACTCCGCCAGCAGTAGCTACCCCTTTGCCACCGGAGAACCTTAAAAACGGTGAATAACAGTGACCAAGAACTACTGCCGCCGCACAAAAACTTATTATCGACGGTGTTCCTCCCCACCTGGTGCCAATATAGACTGCCAAGTACCCTTTAGCTACATCCAACAGCATGGCTAGGATGCCATAAAGCCAGCCCAAGTTACGCATGACATTAGTTGCCCCAACATTTCCGCTACCCATTTGCCGTATATCTACACCCTTGGCGGTCTTTGGTACTAGGTAAGAAAAAGGAATGCTACCGATAAAATACGCCAGTATTGTTAGCCCTATGGTGGTGGCCATTTAGTATCCTCCCCTTGAAACGATTGAAAGGGTTTTCCGGTTGTGCTTAGGCAATCAACTAAGCTTGCAAAAAAAGCGAGGAAGCTTCTCGCTTTTAGCAACCGCCTAATTATACACTCAGGTTATGAGGCTTCAATCCACATAATAACTCTATCTAACATCCCTATCCTAACTACGATTACGCACGGTAATCCTTATTGGCGTACCTTCTAACCCCAGATTCTGCCGAAGAAAATTCTCTAAATAGCGACGATAAGAAAAATGCACTTTTTCTGTATCATTAACGAAAACAACAAATGATGGGGGTGCCGTTTTATATTGGGTCATATAGTACAATTTCAGCCCCTGTTTACCAGCACCGGGGGGAGGATTGAGTAGGACCGCCTCATTGAGCAAACGATTCAATTCAGAAGTAGCTACTTTACGACTGTGCTGTTCAGCGACGAAATCAACCAATTCCAGGATTTTAAAAACCCGTTTTTTAGTTAATGCTGAAACATACAGAATCGGGGAATAGGCCAGGAACTTGAGCTCATCCCGAATATCCTTATCAAATTCGTTCATCGTCTTTTCATTTTTAGTGATTAGATCCCATTTATTCACGACAATGATATTAGCGCGACCTTCCTCATGAACATAACCGGCTATCCGCTTGTCCTGGTCGGTTACCCCTTCGGTGGCATCAATGACAATCAAACAGACATCTGCCCGTTCAATTGCACGAAAAGCTCTAACCACACTATAATGCTCAGTCGGGGTATCAACCCGAGCTTTGCGCCTGATACCAGCAGTATCAATCAACATATAATCTTTGCCCTCATAATTAAAGGCAGTATCGACCGCATCGCGAGTAGTTCCGGGTATATCGCTGACAATAACTCTCTCTTCTCCCAAGAGTACGTTGACCATCGAAGATTTACCCACATTTGGCCTTCCAACGACTGCAATCTTGATTATGTCCTCATTAATTTCTTCCTCTACCAGAGGAGCAAAATTGGTTACAACTTGATCCAAAACATCATTAGTATTCATGCCATGTTCGGCTGACATAGGAATAGGGTCACCCAAGCCCAGCCGGTAGAATTCATAAAAATCCTGTTTTTTAAAGTTCTCTACTTTATTTACTGCTACTACAATGGGTTTTTCTGACCGGCGCAAAATATCGGCCACCATCTCGTCTTCTGCGGTCATACCTTCGCGCGCATCAACCAACATAACAATAACATCTGCTTCTTCAATCGCTAACTTTGCTTGTTTGCGGATTTCCTCGGCAAAAACATCACCATCCCGGAAGCGAATACCTCCAGTATCAATGATAATGAACTCCCGCCCATCCCATTCTGATTTTTCATAAATTCGATCACGGGTAACTCCCGCTACATCCTCAACAATCGCCTTACGCATACCAGCTAGGTGATTAAAGAAGGTTGATTTTCCTACATTAGGTCTTCCTACAATTGCTACTACCGGCTTGGCCATATTTATCCTCCCAAAAGGTTATTCAAATTTATTTGTGTTTTCCTACCTTGGCTTTCACTATTCGTCTCCGCTGCTGAGGAAGGATAGTCAGTGCTTGCAGTAAGTCAGCAGCATCTGTCCCTACCACTTGCATCGGATAGCCGCTTGCTTGGGCCATATCGTCCACGGTCATTTCGTCAAGCAGCCGATTTTCTCCTTCTTTAAGTACAATACGAGGTATGAGCACCGTACCTCGATCGGTACATTCTTTAAGACTAGCAATAATATCCTGTCCCGTCAAAAGCCCAGTTACCGTGACCTGCTCACCAAAAAAACGGTTTTCCACGGGATGTAAAGATACCGATAGCTGCTTAATCTGATTCAGCCGCTTAACTACTGGGGTTAATACCGGTAAAGCTGACACCCCAGTAATAAGAATATACTCCTGAGGGCTGGCTATTTGAAGCGGGAGCTGACCCTCCAAAGCTTCCCACCCTGTCCAAAATAACCGGCATAAACCAATACCATTTTCCAGTTGGGGATAGCCATCGTAGTATTCTTCATCGGGGAAATTTACTCCGGCTTTAACAAAGAACTCATCAGCCAGATAGATAAACCCACTATGGTCCTCGGTCTGTAAACGAAATTGTTCTTGCCAAATCTGAACCCGCGTAATTAGTTCCTGAGCCAATTCTTCATGTACTGGTTGCAAAGGCAGCAATCTGTCACGGTAACGGGTTAAACCAACGGGCACTACCCCTATAGAGCGAACCAGTGGTATTAACGAAGCCAGGTCATTAACCGTACGTTCTAAAACTGCCCCATCATTTAATCCCGGGCAAAGAACAATCTGGGTGTGCATCTCTATACCCAAGGCGGCTAGGCGACGTAAATCAGCCATTATATCGTGCTGTTGCTTGGGCTTAACTAAACCCTGCCTTAACTCAGGTGCGGTGGCATGGACCGAGATATAAAGGGGCGATAAATGATATCTTTCTATCTTTTCCCAATCCTGCGGTCGTAGGTTGCCCAGAGTTACAAAACTGCCAAAGAGAAATGAATAACGATAATCATCATCTTTAATATAAAGGGATCGTCGTAAACCTCGAGGCATCTGATCGACAAAGCAAAATTGGCAATGATTCTGGCACTTCATCATTCCGTCAAACACCGTATCGGCAAACCTTAAACCCAAATCATCATCCAGGGCCTTTTTCAAAGCTAATTGCCGCTCTCTACCCTGATGGTCCTTGAGTATTAATTCCACCCTTTCATCAGTACAAGCATACTGATAATCAAGCATATCATGGATCAACTCACCATTGATGCTAAGCAGTCGATCACCGGGCATTATTTGTGCCTGAGCAGCAATTGAACCGGCAACTACACCACTAATCAGAGCCTCATTCATTAGTTAGACTTCCTTTCTTCTGCTCTCCTCATTATGCCTAAGGCTCTAACTTGTCACAACCATGATTTAGCTTCGTCCAGATTTTACGACCTTCCTGCCACCATAATCCATAGAACCGCTCGGCCCAAATATTAATATAAGGTTTAATAAATTTACCCAAAACTGGCCAACTAGCCATGGCAAGTAGCCAAAGCAAAATACGTTGCCCCGGCAATTTAAAAGCAATAACTTCTACTTCTTTCGCCCAGGGGTAGCCGACTTTAATCAATTCCGCAACTATCTTTTTAATCAACACTGGTCGTGTCGACCCCAAAACCCAGATATCTCTGCCCCAGTCATCAATTCCAATAGTAAATGCTTGTCCCACTTTTTCCAGGTCGTAATTGCCGTAACCAGAATCTAATCC
>JBLNAS010000065.1:0-4648 GCA_050259475.1 Methylocystaceae bacterium | reverse complement strand
GGGATAAACTACTGGCGCTGAATTGGTTTCATGATCAGATGCTGAGCAAGCTGGAGCAAGCGCAAGTAATGTTTGAAAGTGCTCCCTTTAATGAATATGTAGGGCCGGTGGAACCTGAATTATTAATTATTACTTCGGGTACTGGCTGGTACTACAGCCTGGAGGCCATCGATAAGCTTGACCTTACTGAACGGGTAGGTGTTCTGAAATTAGGTTGTACCTGGCCCCTGCCTGAACAGCTAGTGGTCAAACACTTGCAACAGACCAAGCGGGTACTAGTGGTGGAAGAGGTTGACCCTTTCCTGGAGCAGAATGTTGCCAACATTATTGCCCACCATCCGGATTTAAACCCGGAACTATTCGGGCGTTACCAGCATAAAGCCTTGCCCTATTCGTTTGAACTCTCGCCAGATGTAGTCATTAATGCTCTCGCTAGCCTATTGGAAGTAGGGTATCAGGCTCAGGTTAATGGTGAGGTGCCAGCAGAGGCGGTAGTCAATATTCCTCCTCGGGATTTAACCTTCTGCGCGGGTTGTCCGCACCGGGCTTCTTTCTTCATGCTGAAACAGACCTTGCGCCTACGGGAAAATGCGGGGGTGGTTATGGGTGACATTGGCTGCTACACCCTGGGAGGTAACCGAGCCGGACATTTTCTTTTACAGTCTCTGGGCTGTATGGGAGCTGGAATTAATATGGGTGAGGGATTAGGTCAATTAACTCGATTTGGTTTTGAGCATCCGGTACTGGCGGTAGCTGGTGACTCGACCTTCTTCCACTCCTGCCTGCCGGGGCTGGTCAATGCTCGTTATCATAATGCTGACATGCTTTTTGTGGTTTTAGATAATTCGGCGACTGCTATGACTGGTTTTCAGCCGCATCCGGGGATTGAAATTAATTGTATGGGCGATCGAGCCCAAACAGTATCGATTGAAAAGGTAGTAGAGGCTATTGGTTGCCCGGTTTATGTGGCTGATCCTTATCAAATTGAAGAGACTACGCGATTAGTCTATGACCTGACTAAAAAGCCAGGCATGAAGGTACTAATTTTACGTCAGCCCTGCGCTACCCTGGCAGTTCGTCAACAGGGAAGGCGCAAGGTTTCGGTAGATAGCGAGCTGTGTCGGGGTGACGATTGTGGTTGTGGTCGTTTCTGCAGCAAAACTTGGGGCTGCCCGGGCAACATATGGGATGAAACAGCAGGCAAGGCTCGGATTGATGAAGTGGTATGTATTGGCTGTGGAGTCTGTGCGAGCCTCTGTCCGGCGGGAGCCATCAAGGTGGAAGGGGGGGCTTGCTAATGGCGGTAGTGCTTGCTAAGGATCCCTTGAATATTATCATCTGTGGAGTAGGCGGGCAGGGAAACATCCTAGCCTCAGAACTGTTGGCGTCCTCCTTGGTCGAGCAAGGCTTCTTTACCACTGTGGGTGAGACCTATGGTGCCTCCCAACGTGGTGGGTCAGTGATGAGTCATGTTCGAATATCTTCTAAGCGGCAGTATGGCGTTTTAATCCCTCGCGGGGATGCGGATATCATCATTGGCTTTGAGCCGATGGAAACCCTGAGAATTGCTCGTGATTTTGGTAACCATGGGACTAAGGTGATATTTGATCCTCGTCCTAATTATCCGCTGGGAGTATTAAGCGGCGAGGCAATGTATCCGGAAATCAAGGCCATTAAAGCTGAATTAGATTATTTGTGTGGCTTGGTTAAGGTACTGGATGCTACTCGGTTGGCGCAAGAGGCAGGCAATGCCCAAGCAGCTAATATTCTACTGATGGGAGCTTTGACCGCCTTGCCGGAAGTTCCGCTGAATCAGGAAGATTATGTTTTGGTCCTGGGACAACGTTTTCAGGGTAAAGCATTAGATCTCAATCTTCGGGCTTTTCAGGCGGGATATGAGGCGGTTATCGCGAGCTAAAGTTTTGGGTCTGAAAGGGGGATAGGAAATGGCGAACTATACTTTGCCCCAGTATACCTGGTACTGGGATGGTGAAATTGAGATCAGCTTACCGGATGAGTGGCAGGTTGATTACTTCGGGTTACCAGGTAACCAATGGCCAGCATTGAGTAGCGATGAAATTCGGGCGAAAATCGCGAGCCCAGTAGGAACCACTTCGTTAACGCAGTTAGCTACCGGTAAAGAACGGGTGGTTATCCTCTTTGATGATATCAGTCGTCCGACGCCGGTGGATAAGCTAATTGCGCCGGTACTGGATGAATTACACCAGGCGGGGATTAAGGATGAACAGATTCAGTTCATTTGTGCTCTGGGGGCCCATGGTGCCCACAGCCGCATCGAATTTGTTTATAAATTGGGTGAGGAAGTTGTACGCCGGTATCCAGTCTATAACCATAACTGTTATGAGAACAATGTGGTGGTTGGTAAAACCAGTCGTGGTACCGAGGTACTGGTGAATGCTGAATATGCGGCCGCGGATCTTAAAATTGCGATCGGAGCAGTATTACCCCATCCATTTAACGGTTTCGGTGGCGGGGGCAAGATTATCACACCTGGTATCTCGGCTATTGATACTATAGCTGGTACCCATCTGGGTGCTGCCATCGCCGCGCTTGAGAAAGGGCTTAATCCGGTTATGGGGCTCGGGCACTGGGAGGCTAGTGATATGAACCAAGAGGTGAGTGAAATCGCGGGTTTGGTGGGGTTGGACTTTGCCGTACAAGCGATAGTCAGCAGCGACCGCAAGGTACTAGGGGTAGTAGCAGGTGAACCGGTGGCTGCTTTCCGTGCTTTGGCTGAACCCGCAAAGGTAGCCTATGGCGTGCCGCGTACCAGCGATGCCGATTTGGTTATCGCCAACGCTAGTGCTAAATCAAGTGAAGCAACCATAGCTCTATTATTTGCAGCTCAGGCTTTGAAACCCGAGGGTGGGGATGTGGTGGTGGTTTGTCATTCACCTATCGGACAGCTTACTCATTATCTAATTGGCCAATTTGGACGAACTATTGGCGGACGTTTTTGTGCCCGAGGGCGGAGTGCACCGGCCAATGTTAAGCGGGTTATTATTTATTCGCCATATCCTAGTGCAGCGGATGCAGAATGGTTTGCTCCGGCAGAGCGGGTGATCTGGGCTACCACCTGGGATGAAGTTATGGGCTTGCTTAGTAATTATGGTGCCGGTAGCCGGGTGGCGTTGTATGAGGATGGCACCTCGATGTTCTTTAATAACTGAGTTGAGGAGGGATGACATGCCTAAGGTATCCTTGTTTATCCCCTGTGCGGTGGATACCATGGTAGTTTCAGTCGGAGAAGCCACGGTGCGCTTATTAGCTCGACTGGGTTTTCCACTGGAGTATCACCAAGAACAAACCTGTTGCGGACAACCCGCCGTTAGTGCTGGGCACTGGGATTTAGCCCGGGATGCGGCCAAGCGCTTTATCACCATCTTTGAACAAGATGAGATTATTGTTAGTCCCTCCGGTTCCTGCGTAAGCACGGTTCGTCATGAGTACCCTCGATTACTTAAGGGCGAACCGGATTGGGAGAAGCGGGCTTTGGCAGTAGGTGAACGGGTGTATGAACTGTCACAGTTTCTGGTGGATGTGGCCGGGGTCGAAGATGTTAATGCCCATTATAAGGGCAAGGTAGCTTATCACCAGAGCTGTCACGTATTACGAGCATTGGGAGTAGAGCGGCAGCCGCAGGCTTTACTAGCTAAAGTTAAGGGGGCAGAAATAATACCACTTAACCGCGATAGGGAGTGTTGCGGATTCGGCGGCCAATTTGCTCTCAAGTACCCTGATATCTCGGCGGTTATTGTTGCTGACAAGGTTAAGAGCTTTATTGATACGGGGGCTGATGTCTTAATACTGTCTGATCCGGGATGTTTGCTCAACGTTCGTGGGTATCTCCACCGGTATCACCCACGAGCACAGGTTCAGCACCTGGCGGAGTTCTTAGCGGCCAATATGGCTTAAGGGGGGTGAGTATATGCAGTATAGTCCTGAGAACTTTGTGGCCGTGGCGCAAGAAGAACTAGCTAAAGTTGAACAACGTGGTTTTGTGCAGATGGTTGCCGGCGTATTTAATTATCTCTGTGATACGGCGATGAACAGCTATGGGGATGCCACTGGCCAAGAAGATGCTAGGCAGTTAGGGGGAAGGATTCGCGGTAATAGTCTAGCCTCGTTGGCCACCTTGCTAGAGGAATTTGAGCGTAATGCTACTAAGAATGGCATTAAGGTATTATGGGCGGCAGATGCTGAGGAAGCTTGTCAGTTGGTAAGTGAGCTAGTTGATAAGCATCAGGTTAAAGTAATTACCAAGGGCAAATCCATGCTTAGCGAGGAGATTGGTCTCAATCATTACCTGGAAGCCAAAAATGGAGTGAAAATTTTTGAGGGTGACTTGGGTGAACTGATTGTCCAGCAACGGGGTACCATGCCGTTTCATATTGTTGGTCCGGCTATTAACCTTAATGTCCAAGAAATTGCCGCAATTTTAGAGGAGCATATCGGTATGCCTTATACTGAAGTCGCTCCTGAGATTGCTGGTCATGTCCGGAACTTTATGCGTGAGCAATTTGAGGGTTCCCAGATGGGTATCACAGGAGTTAATCAAGCGGTGGCCGCCAGCGGCAGCATTTTACTAGTCGAAAATGAAGGTAATATTCGTTGGGTAACCTCGGCT
>JBLNAS010000064.1:0-5940 GCA_050259475.1 Methylocystaceae bacterium | reverse complement strand
AATATCAATACCAGCCGGCGCATGCATCTCCGGGCTAGCACCCTGGAGCAACCTGAAATCACCGTAGTTAGCCGTCACCATTTCCGGCAAAACCAGTCGAAAAGTCTGACCCTCCAAGGTTTCCGGCAATTTATCTGAACTACCCAGTTGCTGCAATAATTTATTCACATTACCCACATTGAGTTTGAGTTCAACATCCGGCATATCCTCAACATAGAGTGCGAGCGGCGACTGACCAGATAGCAATTTAACCCCTAATGGTAATTGATTAAGCGCCACCTGCTTTTTAACCCCTGGTTCACCAAGCGTTTTAATCTGCCCGAACTGCTCTACATTAATCTCCGCATCGCCCATAGTTAACGCTGACCGCAGGTGATTGATATCCTCCGGGGTCAGGGTTACCGTCGAAACTTGATTTACCCGAAATACCTGTAGTAGATTATCCGCCACCGCCTTTACTGATGGTATGGATAAAAGCCCCACCATAGTAAGCACAACCACGGCAGCTACGGCTATCTTCCTTAACTTCATTATTACTTCCACTCCCTTATTTCTATCACTAGCTTTATCAATAGCATCCCAAACTCGGTATTGACCGTTCACCGGTGCTTCCGCCCCTTTTTGCAGCAAGGACTTCATTTCCAAGTGGCAAAAGCTTAAGTCTTCCTGTAAAACCTGTAACCTTCGCTTACAGATACGACAAGAGGCCAGGTGGTGATCCACCCCCGACATCTCTGTATTACTTAACTGCCGCTCCAGATAAGCAAGCAAAAGACCTTCATCTGGACATTTCATCTCTACTCCCGGCCTCCTTTCCTTGATAATCATCCTTAAAGCGTTTTAGAGCTCGGGCTAACATAGTTCCTACTGACCCAGTAGACAAATCCATGACTTCAGCAATCTCCTGATAAGACAAACCAGCTATTCGCAATTTAATCAGCATCTGATCCCGCCAAGCCATGCGCCCCAATATATCGTCTACTTCCAGGTGGGCAGTATCCGACGGGCTAGCTAAAGCTAGGTTTTCCACTGGCTCCGTCATCTCTAACTGCTGCCGCCGACTCCGCTGCCGCAAATGGTTGTAAGCCAAGTTTGCCCCCACGGTGTGCAGCCAAGCCCGTGGTCTTTCAATCTCCTGAGGCCGGGGGAGTTTATACCAGCGCAAGAAAGCCTCTTGGCAGATTTCTTCTGCCGTTTCTGGATGTCGGGTCAGGTACAGAGCATAACGATATAACCCCGGGTATTCACTATCAAAGAATCGACGCGCCTCGTCGTTATACTTGTTACGATCCCCCATCGCTCGTACCTCCTTGGCCTTTCATAATATAAGACCACTGGGCAGGGGTGATTCTTACACTCCCCAAAAAGTTTTTTTGGGTTAAATCAAATAGGGCTAACCTTTTTAACATTAACCATCTAAATGAAACAAGCACTTTCCAGATATCTCCAGAAAGTGCTTAAAATATACTGCCGCGCACCCGACTTCGAAAGGTGCTTTCCGAGCGTTACTTCACTAGTTAACTCCATCCAGGCAACCCCGGCGGCACACAGAATACACCCCTTAGTGCTGCTTCCTTCCGGACCTGACACGGTTCAAGGCTTCCCGTTGCGCGGGACCCAGACTTCTTCGCCACTTGGTGAAGCCAGGCCTCACAAAGCACTCCCTAAGAAGGGGATTCGACCCTGCTACAGCGGGTTGCAGGCTACAGGGCACCGCTACCTCCCCGTCTAGCGCGGCATGACTAATTACTAATGAGTCTTAACCATCATACTCTGCGTTGCCAACCTAAGTCAATGTGCGGAATAATTACCCACCATATTTCTACAAATAATTTGGAAAAGTAATTGCATATTCTACTTAATTGTCTCAAACTAGAAATGGTTTTTGTATACATATCTTTTTTTACAGGGTTATCGGCTATAGTTAGCCATCCAGAACCCTATTCTTAAATTCAAGGGAGGAAAAAGTATGAGCAATGGTGCGGAGGGTAAGCAATTGTATCATCCCGCCCAAGCCAAAAGAGAAGGCTTTACTACTACCTTCGGGGCAATTCTGGCCACTCTAGGATCAGCCGTCGGTCTGGGCAACATTTGGAAATTCCCTTATCTAACTGGCGAAAATGGTGGCGCGGCATTTTTAATTACCTATATTATATGCGTATTCTTCATCGGCTTACCGGTTATGATTTCCGAATTTATCATCGGACGTAAAGCCCGTTCTAATGCGGTCGGCTCATATCGCAAGCTATCACCGGGCACCGCTTGGATGAGTGCCGGGTGGATGGGTGTCACCGCCGCATTCCTGATTATGGCTTTCTATACTGACGTAGCCGGTTGGGTATATTCTTATGTGTTTAAGTCAGCCATCGGTGGTCTAAGTGGTCTTAACGCTGCTGGTACCGAAGCCGCTTTTGGCAACTTAGTCGGCAGTACAGTTACCCCGCTAATCTGGCAATGGATTGTGCTAATTACCATCGCCATGATCATAATGGCCGGAGTGCAAAAAGGCATTGAGCGGATGACCCGCACTCTGTTACCGATTCTTTTTGTCTTACTTCTTATCTGTGATGTCCGGGCCCTTACTCTCCCAGGTGCTTTCGAGGGTCTTAACTTCCTCTTTAAGCCTGACTTCTCCAAGGTAACGGGAGCGGTAATCCTCTCAGCGATGGGTTTAGCCTTTTTTAAACTCTCCGTAGGAATGGGTACCATGACTACCTATGGCAGCTACATGGGGGATGAGGATAATATAACCACTACCGCCGTCAAAGTCGCCCTGTCTGACACCCTGGTTTCCATTTTGGCGGGTATCGCTATCTTCCCCGCTGTCTTTGCTTTTGGCCAACAACCAGGAGCCGGCACGGGATTACTATTTAGCACTATTCCCTTGGTCTTTAATTCCATGCCCTTTGGAAGTGTAATCCTTGTCCTCTTCTTTGTCCTAACCGCGATTGCCGCCACTGGAGCTATGATCTCACTCTTGGAAGTACCGGTAGCCTTCTTCATCGAAGAAAGGAAATGGGCCCGGAATAAAGCCACCATCATCTCAATTCTAATCATGGGTGGTATGGGCGTCCTAGCTACTCTCTCCACCAGTGTGTTAGCTAAAACCATGGTGGTTGGCAAAACCTGGTTTGATCTCTTTGACTTCGCTAGTTCCAATGTTCTACTCCCCCTCGGCGGGCTCATTATCTGTCTATTTGTGGGCTGGAAACTGGGTCCCCAGGTAATCTATCAGGAAGCTTCTAATAACGGTACCCTAGGCAATGCCAGCTTTCTCAAAGTCTTTACTTTTGTCATCCGTTATATCGCTCCGCTGGCTATCATCATCGTTTTCCTCAACAGCTTAGGAATTCTAACCCCATTACTCAAACTACTCGGCCTATAAAACATTTGGTGGCTAACATAAAATGAGAAAAAGGGGTCTGACCCCTTTTTCTCATTTTTTATGGGCTGGTTGGGGAGAGCAATGCTTTATAATAAGGAATAGATCATCGCTTGGGGAGGCAGCTAATTTTGCAGGTTCATGTTCTAGCTAGTGGCAGCAGTGGGAATTCTGTTTTAATCGCTATGGGCGGCACCCATATTTTGGTTGATGCCGGTATCAGCACTAGGCGTATTGAACAGGGCCTTAAAGAAGTTGGTATTGCTGCTTGCGACCTCGATGCCGTCCTGATAACCCACGAACATTCAGATCATATTAGCGGTCTCGACGTCCTTTGCCGCCGTTATAAACTTCCGGTTTATACCCGTCCTGCTACCTGGAAAGCCATGACCTTGTCCGAACGCTTTCCTACCGAGTGTTGCCGCCCACTGGAATCGCACATGACCATCGGGGGGATGGACGTCATTCCTTTCAGTATTTCCCATGATGCTGCCGATCCGGTCGGTTTTTCATTCTTTCATCAAGGCCAGAAATGTGTTCTCGCCACCGACTTAGGAGTAGTGACACCGGAGGTAGCATCTGCGATTGCCGATGCCGAGGTATTAGTATTAGAGTCAAATCATGACCCCGGTATGCTTGCCGAGGGATCTTACCCCTACTATCTAAAACAACGGATTCGCAGCCAGGTCGGTCATCTCTCGAATCTCGACTGTGCCCGCCTGCTGGGCAAGACCAATCTGCCTAGTGGTGCGCATGTTTTTCTCGCCCATTTGAGTCAACAGAATAACACTCCCTCCCTGGCCGAAAAAACGGTGGAAGACCATCTCACCCGTTGCGGTTGTGAAGTCGGTCGAGAACTGGTACTCCACCGAACCTATCCGGGGCTGCGCTCTACCTTAATACTGGAATAGTTCCTATACATATTTACTCTTAAGACAACCTAGGCTTTAATTCCTACCATTAACCTTAGTTACCTCCCTGCCCCAATCTAAAGAGGCCGCCCTTAACGAGCGGCCCCATGTTTAATCCCCAATTATATTGCATTGCTTTCCGGTTTATAAGTCGCTTTTGAAGAAAGCCATTGCCCGGTCAACAAACTCCTGGGTACGAAACATCTGGTGCAGATATTTTTCCTCGATCTTTAGCGCGTCATCGAGGCTTCCTCCTCGACCTTCCACCAGTGCGGCTTTAACTCCTTTAACTGCGGGGAATGACCTCGCAGCGATAATATTAGCCATATCCAGGGCTTTAGTAAGTACCTGTCCCCGCGCGGCGGTAAACTCAACTATTCCTGCTTCCTTGGCTTCGGCTGCACTTAGATGGCGGCCCGTCATCAACATTTCGGCCGCTCTACCTGCACCTACCAAGCGGGGTAAACGTTGGGTACAGAACACCAGTCCCAGATTGACCCCGGTGGCCCCTAAACGCGCTCTTTCATCCATGACTCGAAAATCACAGCACAAGGCCAATTCCAGTCCGGCCCCCATACAATGTCCATTAATGGCGGCGATTACTGGTAAGGGAAAGGCCTCGATCCGGTTCAATACCCGATAAATAATGCCAAACATTTCCTCGTTCGCAGCCGGATCATTCTCGGCCATCCAATGGATGTTAGCACCGGCACTAAAAGCATTACCCTCACCACTTAATACTACCACCCGCACATCATTTTTTTGCACCGCATCAAGTGCACTTTCTAACTCAGCTAACAACGGCACCGTCAGCGCGTTAACCGGAGGATCGTTGATCGTTATTGTTGCTACCAGTCCCCGCAGCTCATAATTAATCCACCCCATAAAAAAATGCCTCCCCCAAAAAATTACATCAAATTATAATATAGTAACCATAGCGTATAAAGTATAATCCCAGTCCCAGCAAAAAGAGGCCACAAACACCAATAACTGCTCGATATACGGAATTACTCAAGAACTTCCTTCCCCCAGCTACTGCACCGGCCACCGCCATATACCAAGCAAAATCCGCCATTATATGTCCACTATAAAAGGCAGCCACACCGGCGGTTCCCTTCCCCAGTGCTATCGTTACATAGCCTAACCCGACGGTAACCCACCATAAAGACCAATAAGGATTAGATAAGCTAACCACCGCCCCGGTTATTATTGGATGTAACCCGGTGCCCATGATCGCCTGGTCTTCGCTCGCCGCCGTTGTTAATGACAGCGTTCCCTGGTAGGCTTCTTTGACCATGCCCCAGCCAAGATATAGCAAGAATGCTCCACCGATTAATCCGATAACCCCGGATACAGCCTCATAGGCTAGTAACGCCGCTAACCCCGTCACCAGAGCTACCACCAGCACTAGCTCCAGTAGAGCATGGCCTAACATTAATTGCGGTGCCACCCTAAAGCCCCTCCGAGCGGTCTCCGTAATCGTCACGGTCAATAACGGTCCTGGCATTAAAGCTCCCGACAGTCCAACCATAAAAGCCGTACCTAATAAAGCCAACAAACTCACCAGTTTACCTCCAAAAATCGTGCATGTGCTCATTTTATCACTTTTTTTCTCACCTGCGGCAGCAAAAAATAAAGCCCGAAAAG
>JBLNAS010000063.1:0-4480 GCA_050259475.1 Methylocystaceae bacterium | reverse complement strand
TCCTGGGAGTGATTACCCCAGAGGGAGAAAATATCTTTTAGGGCGAGGTTACCACTGGTAGCAGGTCTGCTTAAGCATATCCCACTGCCTAAAACCATAGAATCTGTTAATGAGAATAGATTCTAATCAGGCGGGAGGATATGGTTCGATGCGTAAAGTATTGATTTTGCTACTAGCATTACTTATGGTTGGCACCCAGGTGATTACGGCTAGTGCAGCGGGTCCGACTAAAGTTGAGGCCAAAGCCTATATCACAATTGATGCTGCCAGCGGTCAAGTGTTGACGGAACAAGAAGCTGATACCCGGTTGGCACCAGCTAGTATGACCAAGTTAATGACGCTTTTGTTAGCCGTTGAAGCCATAGATAATGGCAAAGCCCGCCCTTATGACAAAGTGGTAACCAGTGAGAATGCTTGGCGTATGGGGGGATCGCAGATCTACCTGGAACCGGGAGAAGAAATGACCCTCCATGACTTACTGATATCCGTGGCTGTAGGCTCAGCTAATGATGCCTGCGTGGCAGTTGCCGAATACCTCGAGGGTAGCCATGAAGCCTTTGTGGAAAAGATGAATCAAAAAGCCCAATTGTTAGGAATGAAAAATACTCATTATATCAATGCTTATGGTTTACCCGCTCCGGAGCATTATACTACCTGCCGTGATATGGCGCAGTTAGCTCGCTATAGTCTGCGTTACCCACAATTACTCGAATATACCTCGATTAAAGAATATAATCTGCGCCAGGGTGAGTTTAAGCTGTTTAATACTAATAAGCTTCTATGGTGGTACACGGGTGCGGATGGCTTTAAAACGGGATGGACCAATGAAGCTAAGTATTGCCTGGTATCCACGGTTAAGCGGGATAAACTGCGGCTGATCTCGGTAGTAATGGCCTCACCTCAGCCCCGAGGAAATTTCCGCGATAGTATGAGCTTATTTAATTGGGGATTTGCCCGCTACACCTTTAAGTCATTTTTCCCATCGGGTGCGGTTGTAGATACAGTGACTGTAGGCAAAGGCTTGGATGACATGGTCGAAGCCGTGGCGGTATCCGAAGTCGGAACCATCTTAGAAAAGGGGAGTTCTAGTAAGGTCAGCTACCATAAAACTGTGGTGCCTTACCTTAATGCTCCGGTTAAGAAGGGTCAATCGGTAGGCAATATTCAGGTAGCAAAGGATGGCAAAAAGGTATGTCAGGTTGAACTGGTAGCGTCGAGGGATATTCCGCGTAGTTCATTATGGCTGCAGATCAAGAAAACATTGGCGAAAACGCTGTTTATTTGAGGGAAGAAAAATGGAAGGAATTTCCTAATACAACACGAATATTTATACCCAACCACTAGGTTGGGAGTGTAAAGATGATAAAAACGGAATTGTGGGATGATATCTTGATTGTTAAGCTAAGCGGGGATATTGATATCTCGGTTGCTGATGCTTTGCGATCACAAATCGATGCCGAGTATGTGCAGCAGGGGGTTCGCCACCTGCTGCTCGACCTGTCCGAGGTTGAATTTATGGATAGTACAGGTCTGGGATTGATTCTAGGTCGTTACAAAAAAGTGATGGCCGCAGGTGGACGTACCTATATCGTACGCCCCCGAGCTCGGGTCAAACAGTTACTTGAAATGTCGGGGGTTAACAACTTGATACCCGTCTACACTAGCCTACGGCAGGTTATTAATCGTTAAGGGGGTGGACAAGTCCTTGAATATTCGTAACCGGGTACGCTTGGAGTTTTTCAGTTTGCCAGAAAATGTTGGTTTTGCTCGCTCCTGTGCAGCGGCTTTTGCTGCCCAACTCCAATGCACCCTGGATGACTTGGAGGAAGTAAAACTGGTGGTGTCGGAAGCGGTTAGTAATGCGGTTATTCATGGTTATCAACAACACTCAGATGGCACAATCGTAATGGATTTAATGGTGCGGGAAGATTTTGCCCTTGAGATTATGGTGGAAGACTTTGGAATCGGTATGGATGATGTTGAAAAGTGTATGGAAGCGGCTTATTCCAGTGATGCCAATCGTATGGGGTTAGGTTTCTCCTTTATGCGTTCGTTTGCTGACGATCTGCAGGTCAGTTCGGTACTTGCTGAAGGCACCACGGTAAGGATGGTAAAAAGGTTTATTACTACTGCTGCCCAGGCTATGGCCTGATACTTTAGGGAGGTATTATGCAAGAAAAGAAGTATCAGGAGCTGGAGCCAGAGGTGCTAAGTGACCTGGTGCAGCGTGCGCAGCAAGGAGACCGAGCTGCCCGAGAAACACTTTTTATCGCCAATCAGGGACTTATTTACATGGTGCTGGAAAGGTTCAAATCCGTACCCTATGATTATCAGGATCTTTATCAGGTGGGTTCTATTGGCCTGATAAAAGCGATCGACAAATTTGATGCTAACTATGGTGTGCGATTCTCAACCTACGCCGTGCCACTCATTATCGGAGAAATTAAGCGTTATTTGCGCGATGATGGGCCGATTAAAATTGCTCGTAATTTAAAAGAACTATATTCCCGGGTGAAATGGGCGCAGGAATCACTTAATAACCAGCTCGGACGTCCCCCGACGATTAACGAGATTGCTGCCCATCTCGAAGTTAGTAGCGATGATGTGACCGCCGCTGTGGAAGCCTGCCAGTCGCCATATTACATGTTTGATATTTTGAATGACGAGGAAAAAACCAGCATTAAATTGATTGATTGCTTACAGGGATCGGGTCGAGATATCGTCGAACAAGTAGCTTTAAAAGAGGCCTTAACCACGCTTGATCCCCGCGAGCAGGAGGTAATTAGACGACGATATTTCGGTGATCAGACCCAAATGAAAGTAGCGGAGAACCTAGGGATTTCACAAGTGCAGGTATCGCGAATAGAAAGGGCGGCCTTAAAAAAACTAAAGCGTCTACTAGTATAAAACTGCCCCCGGCTTTAAATCCTAATAAGGAATTTAAAGAAGGGGGTTTTTTTATGGTTACGATTATTGAAATGGTTACCGAGTCTAATATCAGTTGGAAAGATGCGGTTAATAAAGCGGTTAATGAAGCTACTATGCATTATGGCAAGGTAAGTGGTATCGAAGTGCTTAACTGGACTGCGGATGTAAAAAATGGTCGCATTGTGGATTATAAGGTAAACGTAAATGTTGCTATCGTCGATACCGCCCATGAAGATATGTAGTAGCTACCATAATGGTGAAGACGTTAGATAACGATTATCTTAAGGTCCATTACCAACAGGTGGTAGATGAGGTCAAACCGAAGCCGCCCGTTTTCAAGAACTGTTGTTGGGCTTTCGTGGTGGGGGGAGCAATTTGCCTCCTGGGACAGCTAATTATTAACTTTTTGCAGATGCAAGGGGTGGAGAAGGAAGCTGCCAGCAACTGGAATTCTATTATCCTAATCGGTTTAGGTGCTTTACTTACTGGCTTGGGCGTATACGATGAATTGGGTAAACGTGCTGGCGCGGGATCAATAGTTCCGATTACTGGTTTTTCCAATTCTATTGTGGCAGCTGCCATGGAGTATAAAAGAGAAGGTTATGTTTTTGGTGTGGGAGCCCGTATGTATACCATAGCTGGTCCGGTGCTGGTATTTGGGTTTACCATTTCCTTTGTTATCGGTTTGATTAAAATGTTGGCAATAATGCTGCAAGGATAATTTGGGAGAATGGTGGTGGCAGTTTGAGCCAGCGTAGGCAAACGATGTTTTTTGCCCGCCCGGTGTGTTTGCAGGGGTGGGCAGCGGTAGTAGGACCTGATGAAGAAAATGGTCCCTGGCAGGGAGAATTTGATTACGCGCTACCTGATCACCTCTGGGGAGAAAAAAGCTGGGAACAAACTGAGAGCAAAATGATTGAAGAGGCAGTATTAAGAGCGGTTGCTCTGGCTGGTTGTCAACTGGATGCAGTCGACTTGATGCTAGCGGGTGATCTGCTTAATCAGACTACTAGTAGTAATTATGCTGCCGGTCGATTGAAGATACCTTTAGCTGGCTTATATGGAGCTTGTTCGACCATGGCTGAAGCGTTGGCTCTCGGTGGCGCTCTGATAAGTGGAGAGTTTTTTACTCGGGTAGTTTGTGCCACTTCCAGCCATCATCTGACTGCTGAGCGACAATATCGGTTCCCTACCGAGCAAGGAGTACAAAGGCCATTATCTGCTCAATGGACAGTAACTGGCTCTGGGTCAGTAGTCTTAGGGCAAGATGCCAAGAGCCCACTAAGACTGACCTGTGCCACGTTAGGGCAAATTGTTGATTCGGGTCAAAGTGATGCTAATGATATGGGTGGGGCGATGGCGCCGGCTGCTGCCCATACCCTGCTAACCCATCTGCAACAAACCGGTCGTTCACCGGAATTTTATGATCTGATTGTGACGGGAGATTTAGGCCGCTTTGGTTTGGAAATTATGCGACGCCTCTGCAAGAAAGAGGGGCTAACCCTGGGCGATAACTGTTCGGATTGTGGGGTTCTGATCTATAAACCGCAGC
>JBLNAS010000062.1:0-5615 GCA_050259475.1 Methylocystaceae bacterium | reverse complement strand
AGAAGTCAGATTTATCGATCCCCGCCGTTTTGGGGGTGTGCGGTTAATTAGCCATGAAGATGAGTTTTTTGCGCGTATGGGACCGGAACCATTGGGTAATGAGGTCATAGCTGGATTCGAGCAAAAGCTAGCTCGTAGAAAGTCACCGATAAAAAGTGTATTACTTGATCAAACGGTGGTCGCTGGTATTGGCAATATTTATGCCGATGAGATCCTTCATCAAGCGGGGGTTGATCCTCGCAAAACCGGTGCTGGTCTTAACCCCCAGGAGGTGGCTCGTTTGCAAAACGCCATACCTCAGGTGTTAGAAGCAAGTATCGCGAAAAGGGGAACCACCTTCCGCGACTACCGGGATGGGGAAGGTAACCCGGGTAGTTTTGCGGCCTGCCTGGCAGTATATGGACGTAAGGGAGAAGCTTGTCCGCGGTGTGGTACGCCGATTGAATGTGTGCGCATCGCCGGGCGCAGTACGCATTTTTGTCCGCAATGCCAGCAATAGATTAGCCATGAAAAGGGGAGCGGTTTATGAATATAATCGGGCTTACCGGCGGGATTGCCAGTGGTAAAAGCACGGTTTCACGGTGTTTAGCGGCTTTAGGAGCCCGTATAATAGATGCTGATCTTATTGCCCATCAAATCATTGAACCTGAAGAACCGGCCTACCAAGAAATTATTGAGCATTTTGGCCAAGATATTCTTGATGCCAATGGACAGGTGGATCGAGTTAAATTAGGGACGATTGTTTTTAAGCAACCGGACGAATTACAGGCTTTAAATAGTATTACGCATCCTCATATTGGAAGTTCAATTCGTCAGCATATTAAGGAGGCGGCAGCTGCCGGGGTGGAGGTAGCAGTACTTGATGTTCCCCTACTTTATGAAGTAGGTATGGATAAACTAGCCGACGAAGTCTGGGTGGTTTGGGTGGAACCTGAAGTACAATTACAACGTTTAATGAAGCGCGATAATATTACAGAAAGTGCAGCGCGTTCGCGGGTGGCCTCCCAAATGCCCTTGGCTGAAAAGCGGCAACGGGCGCAGATAGTTATTGATAACAATGGTGATGAGGCAGATACTTGCCAGCAAGTAACCAGATTTTACAATGATTTAGTTGCCACTTTGCCTCGTAAAATGAAGTAAGATGTAAATGGGCTTACTGTTTGTATTAAGCCTGCCTATGTGAGGGAGTTGTCTGCTATTGAGAACAGCAGTACCGCGCTGGTTTTCCATTAGCCTATGGGCTATCATTATCATCTTCGTGATGCTAGTTATTACCTCACCCCATTGGTTAACATTACTCTATCCTCTTCCCCACCGGGAGCTGGTTGCCACTTCAGCCGAAAAGTATAAGGTTGACCCTTATCTGGTTTTTGCTATTGTGCGAGTGGAGAGTAAATTTAACCGGCAGGCAAAATCGGTAGCGGGAGCAACTGGTTTAATGCAGATCATGCCACAAACCGGTGAATGGATAGCCGGCAAGATGGGGATTAAATCATATAACTCGCAATTTTTGACCCAGCCGAATTATAACATACCTATGGGAACCTGGTACTTGGGTAACTTGAATAGCGAGTTTGACCAGCGGCTACCATTAGTCGTTGCTTCATACAATGCCGGGCGGGGTAACGTTCGGCAATGGGTGGTCGGCGGTATTTGGGATGGAACCCTGGAGAATGTAAATGATATACCGTACGGTGAGACCCGACAATATGTGGTTAATGTAATTAAAACCTATCAGATATATCAAGCTATCTATCGTGAAGGCCGATTGGAGCGAGCAGTAGCAAGATAAGCTCATATTCAATGCACTCACTCTGCTTAGAAAGTTCATATTTTACCTCTTTTTACCATATGCATTTAGCATTCAAGGTAAAGGGAGGTGTTTTATTTTGTATCTTAACCGCCGCCTGCTAGTCATAATGGCTTTAATTAGTTTGGTGACCGTGGTAGGTATCAAGTGGTGGTGGTCAGCAGTCACCGTTACTACACCTACTACCCCTTACCTGACCGTAGGAATGGCCGGTGATATTAAGGAATTGAAGGATTTGTGCCCTGATGGGTCAATAGAGCGGGTACGCTATTTGCCTGGGTCGGCAGTTTATGAAAGCCCGGTTAGCTTTGAGCCTACTCGTGGTATACGCCCCCTTTTACTTGATGATTGGCGGGTTGCTACCGATGCCCGGAGTGTTGACCTAGTATTTAAGAAACATGTACGTTTTCATAATGGCAAAGAACTGACCGCTAATGACGTTAAAGCTTGTTGGGAAAAGACCCTGAGCCGAGCTGCCACGGATGAAGTAATTAGTCTATTCGCCCCGATTGCTGGTGTGGACACCTTGCTTAAAGGTCAAACTAAAGAGGTCTATGGCCTCCAGGTGATATCTCCTCAGGTTCTCCGGGTCAAGTTCTTGCGCCCACAATCCTATTTCATAAGTTCTCTCACCCATCCCGCCTTTTGGGTCTACGATAGTCAAGATAAAACCGCATCAGCACCCGGTACAGGTGCTTTTCGGATTAAGAACCTCGCGGATAACTCGGTCCAGGTTGAAGCATTTGCTCAATACCATGGCGACATCGCTCAGATATCAGGTATTGAATTTCAGGTTTTTGCTGATGAGAGCAAGGCTTTAGCTGCCTACCGTGAAGGGAAACTAAATTTGTTGGATGAGGTACAACCAGCTCAAGTTAAGGAACTGGCCAATGACGAGCGGATAGCTAAACAGTTTATTCGCCAACCCTTGTTTGCAGTTTATGGCGTTGCCTTTAATTTAGATAAGGAACCCTGGCGGGATAATTACTTGTTACGAAGGGCACTTAATTATGCTATCGATCGTCCGGCGATTGTGCGTGATATTTTTGCGAACGGAGCTTTATCTTGCTCGGGGCCGCTGCCGTCTGGTCTTACGCTAGGCAAATCAGCTACCCGCGGGTATAACTATAATCCGGAATTTGCCAAACAGTTGCTCAGCGATTCCGGGCATCCGGATGGTGATGGATTACCAAGTATAACCCTTTATTATCTACCTAACAGTGGTTATAAGCAGCTTGCTTCCAGTGTGGCGGAACAGTTAAACGCTCTGGGGATTGAGGTTTATGCGCGGCCGGTTAACAAGAAATCTCTCCTCAGTGAGTTAAATTCGCGGCGTTTTCAAACATGTTTGGTGGGATGGCATGCTGATTATCCCGAGGCATATGCGTTCTTTGGCACCATCTATAACAATGGAATAACTGGTTATCAGAATGGTAAGGTCTCTAAGCTGCTTAGCGACGCGGGAGGTTTATATAAATCAACCGGTAAACGACAACAAACGCTGCTGCAAGCTTATAAAATTATTACCGAAGATGCCCCCATGCTCTGGTTATGCCAACCTCAGACTGTAAAGCTGGTTTCACCGTTAGTATCTGGGATCGAAGTCAATGGCATGAATCAGATAAACTGGGGAAGAGTAAGTTTCCGTAGCCCCCAGTAAATGGCATTATTATATCACCTTACGATGATTTAAAACCGTGATAATCCATGGCTCATGGTGATATGGGGAAATATAGATTGTATAAAGAAGAGCTTACGGTTAAAATGTAGGCTAAATAGATTTAACGCGAGGGGTGCTGGACTTTAATCCGGCTGAGAGGAAGCTTACCAGAGCTTTAAACCCTTAAACCTGAACTGGGCAATACCAGCGGAGGGACAGCGGAGATAGGTATTTTACCCGGGTGCTGTCCATAAATAGGGCAGCACCCTGTTTTATTTTTGGGAGGTATTAAAACATGCCAAACTGTAATCTGAGCCTCAAGATAATACCGATGGTGGCAAAAGAGCAATTGTATCCAGTGGTAGATGATGTAATTAGAATGATTGCGGCTTCCGGGCTTAAATACGTGGTGGGGCCTTGCGAAACTAGTGTTGAGGGAGATATTGACCAGTTGTTAGCTTTGGTTAAAAAGGCCCAAGAGGTATGCCTTAGCCAAGGTGCCGAGCGGGTTATCAGCATGATAACCCTGGATTATAGCCCGGATGGAGTGAGCATGGATGAAAAGATGGCGCCCTATCGTTAAGCTGCCGAGCTGGCTGCTCTTGGCTCTGTTCCTAATGGGTTGGGAAGCGGCGGTGCGGTTATATGAGGTGCCAGCCTGGCTACTACCTGCCCCCAGTTTGATAGGTCGAACCTTGGGCGAGCAGATTGTTGGCATCTTGCCCCACCTGATAGTTACCTTAAGCGAAGCCGGATTAGGATTTGTTCTCGCCATCATGCTGGCCTTGGTGTTGGCTTTTATTCTGGATAATTTGCCGAGTGTTAAAAAGGCTGTGGAACCATTATTGGTTGCCAGCCAAACTATACCGGTTATTACCATCGCTCCCTTAATTATCATCTGGCTTGGTTATGGCCTGGCACCTAAAGTAGCTGTGGTTATTTTGGTTTGCTTTTTTCCGGTGGTGGTCAACTTGTTGCAGGGATTAGCTACGGTTGATCCTGATTTAGTAAATCTCTTTCGCACTATGGGAGCTAATCGGGCTCAGATTTTTCGCTTAGTTAAAATGCCTGCAGCCTTACCAGCATTATTTAGCGGCATTAAGATTGCCGCGACTTATTGTTTGATGGCGGCTATTATCGGAGAATGGCTGGGAGCCCGAGAGGGACTGGGCTACTATATGGTGCTGGCGCAGAAATCTTTTTATACTGACCGGGTATTTGCGGTCATTATTTTGATTGCCGTGGTTAGTCTACTGCTTTACCACGTAATTAACTGGTTAGAAAGGCGGCTCATTCCCTGGAATTATAAAAACGAAGGAGTTAAATCATGAAAAAGTGGCCAGCGATTATACTTATCTTACTTATAGTTATGACCATGGTGGCAGGGTGTCAAAAGCAAAAACCGCAGAATGATAAAACCAAACTGACGGTAACCTTGGACTGGACACCTAATACTAATCACACCGGGCTGTATGTAGCCCAAAGCCAAGGGTTTTACAATGCTCAGGGACTAGAGGTCGACATTATCCAGCCTGGAGAAGCGGGAGCGCTGGGCTTGGTAGGAGCGAGCAAGGCTCAATTCGCGGTCAGCTATCAGGAAGAGGTTATTTTAGCCCGCGCCCAGGGGGTGCCAGTGGTAGCGGTGGCGGCCATTATTCAGCATAATACTTCGGGCTTTGCGGCACCGGTGGATCGGGGTATCAAGAGTCCTGCTGACTTTGCCGGTAAAAGATATGGCGGCTGGGGTGGACCATCCGAGCAGGCTACCTTAGACTTATTAATGACTAAAGCAGGAAAAAAGGCTGACACCATAAGTATGGTTAATATCGGCACCACTGACTTCTTTGCAGCGGTACGTCGTGACATTGACTTCTCTTGGATCTATTGGGGTTGGACGGGTATTGAAGCCGAGCAAAGAGGAATGAAGCTTGACTATATACCGCTTAAAGACTTGGATCCGGTGCTTGACTATTATACACCGGTCTTGGTAGCCAATGAAAAATGGCTGCAGGATAACCCTGAGACTGCGCGGCATTTTCTGGCTGCTACCAGCCAAGGATATAACTTTAGCCGCCGGCAGCCGGAAGCTGCCGCTGATATCCTACTGCAAGTTGCGCCTGAGCTCAACCCAGAACTGGTTAAAGC
>JBLNAS010000061.1:0-8733 GCA_050259475.1 Methylocystaceae bacterium | reverse complement strand
GCAGTGTCGACTAATGACATTATTTCTTGTAGGCTAACTTCTCCGTGCTTACCCATCGGGTAACCCTCCCCCTAATAATTCTATCTAGTTCTTCTCATAAGAGTAGTTATCGTAATACTTGTCACCACGACCAGACCCATGGTTAGCAACATAATGGCTGTATGCTGCTCAGGCTTGGCGGTGGTAGTAGATGGTACAGGAGCTGCTGGACGAGCCAGATAGTGGCTAATAGTTTGCTCTGCCCAGGTTTTAAGCAAACCTATGCTAATTCCTGATAAATCCTGTTGTTCAAACTGCCCAATTTCACGAAGCGATTGTCCGGCTACTGTTTGTTGATTCAACTGCAGGCTATTTAAAATCAGGTAGTATTTATAGGCGCCATCTTTGATGGGCAATCGGTCAAGGGCTTCAGCGGCCAGGATGTAATCCTGCTGCTGGTAGGCCAGGTAGACCTGAAGTTGATTTAATTCCGTTGGAGAAAGTATACCTTCGGTCACCAAGGTGTTGGTTAATAGCTGCAATTGCTGGGTTGCTGGTCCATAATGTCCACGTTTAATTAATTGTAGTAGTGTCTGACCATGAGCACTTGTGGTTAATCGCTCCATGGCCGCTTCCGGCCCACGCAACTGGTAGTAAAGATAGATGTCCTGACGATTTACATTGGGATCAATTAAAAAGGAAAAGTTTCCGTTATAATCAAACTTCTGGGGTGGCAGGCTGATTTCCGGGAATAGCATAAGGTTAAAATAGGGTTTAAAACCGGCAATGGTAATATCGATCTTCTTTAATCCGGTATCATTCCAGGCTCCAGAATTTTGGTTATCATAATGCAGTAAACGGCCAAGGGTAGCGTCACTGGGCAAGGTGGCGAAATAGCTGTTGCGTACAGTACAGGTTTCACCTTGATCCAAGGGAAAAGTGAAACTATTATAGGATAGGTTTTTATCGTTCGGTATCCCAAACTGAACTGATCTCTGCTTCTTAACCGGTAAGGGCACAGAATTTTTACTGGCAGCAAATCCAGTTATTAAATCATGGTCTTGCCACTTAGCAACCGGGTAGGCAACGCGAACGGTCTGAGCAGATCCCCGGTTTACTAATTGGTAGTCACAGGTAATTAGTGCTTGTTCCCCTGATATTTTAATGTTGATACGGGTAGAGACCATCTCTACTCCGGTAGCCTGCTGTAATAGCATATTACCCAGGTAGGGTACAGCGGTAGTAGTGGCCATCGCAGGTAGGCTTCCTCCTATTAAAATGAATAGGGCGACGGTTATAGTTATTAGCAGTGAACCGTGATAGAATCTGGCCACGTTCCTTTCCCCCTTTAGTAACTTTTTACTTAAGCTGGCTTGACTCTCGTATTTCTCCTAGCTATTATATCTTATAGACTATAAACAATCGATTGCGGAAGTAGCTCAGTGGTAGAGCATCGCCTTGCCAAGGCGAGGGTCGAGAGTTCGAATCTCTTCTTCCGCTCCATGAAATCTTGACCTCGGCCTAGCCGGGGTATTGTAGTTTTATATTGTCTTTATACTTATATTTGCGGTACATTTTATTAGATGTGCTTACAGATGTAAAAGCAGGTTGGAAAAGGAAATATATGGGGAAAATGGATAAGGGGTGAAGGTTAGGCCAGATAGACAAGCAGGATTTATATTGGCAGTTGCAGAAGTCAAAAAGTCGATCAAGAAAGTAACCAATCCCAGTAATTAAGGCAATTATCAGCAAGTCGGGAGGAGCATATATGAAAACTACGGTGGAGACAATAGAGAAGAATAAGGTGGCCATGGAAGTGGTAATTGACCAGGAACGCATGGATCGTTCGTTAGATCGGGCTTACCGTAAATTAGCGAGTAAGGTCAATATACCAGGTTTTAGAAAAGGTAAGGCACCCAGACCAATTGTTGAATCTTTTATTGGCTATGAAGCTATTTTAGAAGAAGCATTAGAGGAAGTAGTAGCTGATACCTATAGTGAAGCGATAAAAGAAAATGATATTGAACCGGTAGCCCAGCCGCATATAGATTTAGTTAGTACTGAAAAGGGGCAACCGGTGGTTTATAAGGCTACCATTGTAACCCGCCCTGAAGTAGAACTGGGCGAATATAAAGGGCTTACCATTACTGTACCACCGATGGAAGTTACTGAGGATGATGTAGATAACCGCCTAGGTCTAATGCGTAATCGTTATGCGCAGCTTGAAGTCGTGGATGAAGATGTACCTGCTGAAAACGGTAATACGATGCTGATTGATTTTGTCGGTAGCGTAAACGGAGTAGAGTTCCCAGGTGGTAGTGCTGAAGATTACTCTTTAGAATTGGGATCAGGACGTTTTATCCCGGGCTTTGAAGATCAATTGGTGGGTGCTAAAACCGGGCAACAGGTTGAGGTTAAGGTAACCTTTCCCGTCGAGTATCATAGTCCTGAACTAGCGGGACAGGATGCAGTTTTTGTTGTAACCGTAAAAGAAATTAAACATAAGGTGCTCTCAGAACTAAGTGATGAGTTTGCTCAGGAAGTAAGTGATTACGAGACACTGGATGAACTCAAAGCTAGCATCAGGAAGAGCATGGACGAAATGGCAGTCGTGCGCCGTAAACAACTTGCTAGTTCAGCCCTCGAGGAGCAGGTAATTGCTAATGCTACCCTAGAAATACCGGAGGAAATGGTTCAGAGCCGCACTTATCAGATGATTGAGCAGATGGCCGAGCGTTTGTCCTCCCAGGGGCTCAGCTTGGAAGAATATATGAAGAGTACCGAAACCAGCTGGGAAGATTTAGAAGGTGAATTTAAGTCTGATGCCGAAAAGATGGTGAGACGAGAAATGGTGCTCCTGGCGGTAGCCAAGGCCGAAGGTCTGACCGTTAGTGAAGAAGATTTTGAAGCGTCGGTAAGTAAAGCTGCTGCCGAATATGGGGTATCGGTGGATGAGGTTAAGAAGTCTGTTGCCGCTTCCCGTAAGCGGATTGAAGAAGGCATACTGCTGGACAAGGCTTCCGAGTTCCTATTAAATATCACTGAAGTCAAAATCGAGGGTGAAGCCTAACCCTAGGTGATAGTAATACTTGATTTAAGCAGGGGGGTATTGGAATGTCATATTTGGTTCCTATGGTAGTGGAGCAATCAAGTCGTGGAGAAAGAGCTTACGATATTTACTCACGTTTGCTTAAAGATCGTATCGTTTTCCTGGGTAGTCAGGTGGATGACCAGGTGGCAGACGTGATTATTGCCCAGTTCTTATTTCTGGAAGCCGAGGATCCTGATAAAGATATCCATCTGTATATCAATAGTCCAGGGGGATCGATTACAGCTGGTATGGCCATTTTCGATACCATGCAGTATATACGTTCCGATGTGTCGACAATCTGTGTGGGTATGGCAGCCAGTATGGGAGCGTTTCTCCTAGCTGCTGGTGCTAAGGGCAAGCGTTTTGCTCTGCCCAACAGCGAAATTATGATTCATCAGCCAGCGGGTGGAACTCAGGGTCAGGCTACTGACATCGAAATTCATGCTCGGCGTATAATAAAAATTAAAGAGCAATTGAATAAGATTCTGGCTGAGAGAACTGGACAAAGCTTAGAGACTATTGTCAGAGATACCGAGAGAGACTTTTTCATGTCGGCTGAAGAAGCCAAACAGTACGGCATTATTGATGAGGTTCTGGTCAAGGCTCGCTCCCAAAGCAAGCGATAAAACCAGATAGAGAGGTGAGTGTATGCAAAAATTTGGAGACGACCGGGGGCAACTCAGGTGTTCGTTCTGTGGTAAATCACAGGATCAGGTCAAGAAACTGGTAGCTGGCCCTGGAGTGTACATCTGTGATGAATGCATAGAGCTGTGCAATGAGATTATTGAGGAAGAACTGGCTGAGGATCTGGGTCTGGAATTAGGAGATATCCCCAAACCACAGGAGATTAGGGAAATCCTTGATCAATATGTGGTAGGCCAGGAAAAAGCCAAGAAGACCCTAGCTGTTGCCGTCTACAATCATTATAAACGCATCAATCTGGGTATGAAACTGGATGACGTTGAACTGCAGAAGAGCAACATTTTAATGCTTGGTCCTACTGGTAGCGGTAAAACTCTGCTTGCTCAGACTCTAGCTAAAATATTAAATGTGCCTTTTGCAATCGCTGATGCCACCTCTCTTACCGAAGCTGGATATGTGGGCGAGGATGTCGAAAACATTCTACTCAAGTTAATTCAGGCCGCCGATTATGATATTGAAAAGGCGGAAAAGGGTATTGTCTACATCGATGAAATTGATAAGATTGCTCGTAAGACAGATAACCCTTCAATTACCCGTGATGTTTCGGGGGAAGGTGTTCAGCAGGCACTCCTAAAGATATTGGAAGGTACAGTAGCCAGTGTTCCTCCCCAAGGCGGACGTAAGCATCCGCATCAGGAGTTTATCCAAATTGACACCAGCAACATACTGTTTATCTGCGGTGGTGCTTTTGAAGGTGTGGATAAGATTATCAATCAGCGGGTCAGTGACAAGAGTATGGGATTTGGTGCCGATATTAAGTCCAAAGGGGAAAAGAAGATCGGTGAGATTCTCGGCCAAATCCTCCCGCAGGATTTGCTCAAATTTGGGCTGATACCTGAGTTTGTCGGTCGGGTACCAATTCTGGTTACGCTTGATACTTTAAATGAGGCTGACCTGATTCGTATCCTTACTGAACCGAAGAATGCGTTGGTTAAGCAATATCAGAAGATGTTTGACCTTGATGGAGTAGCCCTCGAGTTTACCGAGGATTCTCTAAAAGGTATTGCCGAGGAGGCATTGCGCCGTAATACTGGGGCACGTGGCTTGCGGGCGATTATCGAGGACATCATGCTGGATGTGATGTACGAGGTTCCCTCGCGGGCTGATGTTACTAAGGTATTGATGACCAAAGAAGTGGTTATGAAAAAGGAAAAGCCACTTCTGGTTACCGTCGATGCCCGGCGCAAGGTAAACTAAATTCGATTAATATCAACGGCCTCCGTGTAAACGGGGGCCGTTTTTGGTAACTGGCGTTATGCGGTAATGGGTGCTTGTCAGGCGAGACCACTGCTCCACGCCTCGCTTGACGTCGCTGCCGGGTAGCCTACAGTATCCGTACCGCGAAGTTTATTTCAGCATGGCTGAAAGTAGTCTAATGTAACCGTTCTGCAGGGCTATTGTCTTTTACCGTCGGTATTCCACAGAGTTTATCGTTATGGGAGTACGTTAGCCGCTTGGCTACTTTCAGGGAGCTAAGTTTGAATGACATATATATTTTCTTAGCAAGTAATGACAAATTTTAATTGGAGAATTGGCTTTATTGCCTTTTTTTACTTGCATTTAGGACGAACTTTCCTTACTTGGGTCGGGCATACTAGCACCAGGTGAATTAGGAAAGGTAAGATTGCTTGATGCATGATATAGCTGGAAATTATGGTACAATTCTTTACTTGGTACAGTTCTTTTTTGCCGTAATTATCGGCCTCTATTTTTGGAATTTGTTGAAGCAGGATCGGGGAAGCAAAAATGCTATTAGCCGTGAGTCAGAGCGAGAAAAGAAACGATTACAGGCGATGCAGAGAATTAAGCTTAGTGAGCCATTATCTTCTTTAACTCGCCCGGCGACAGTGGAAGAAATCATCGGTCAGGAAGATGGGGTAGCTGCTCTAAAGGCAGCCTTGTGCGGCCCTAACCCCCAGCATGTTATTATTTATGGGCCTCCGGGAATTGGTAAGACCGCCGCCGCCCGCTTGGTTTTGGACGAAGCTCGCAAAAATAGTTTATCACCATTCAGTACGGCAGCCGCTTTTGTCGAAGTTGATGCCACTATCAGCCGTTTTGATGAGCGGTCGATTGCTGATCCCCTAATTGGTTCGGTACATGATCCCATTTATCAGGGAGCAGGGGCTCTCGGCTTAGCAGGGATTCCTCAGCCTAAGCCGGGTGCAGTGACTAAAGCCCATGGAGGGATTTTATTTATTGATGAAATCGGGGAACTGCATCCCTTGCAAATGAATAAATTGCTGAAGGTACTAGAAGAGCGCAAAGTGTTTTTGGAAAGTGCTTACTACAGTCCTGATGATGATAATATTCCCCCCCACATTCATGAAATATTTAAGTCGGGCCTACCGGCTGATTTTCGCCTGGTAGGAGCCACAACTCGTTCGCCCCAGGAAATATCCCCGGCTATCCGTTCTCGCTGTCTGGAGGTTTTTTTCCGGCCTCTGGAAGCGGAAGAGATTGTAGAGATAGCTCGCCGAGCTTTGGTTAAGGTGGGTTGGCTGATTGAAGAGGAAGCATTACAGCTAGTTGGTCAGTATGCTACCAATGGTCGGGAAGCAGTTAATATTATTCAATTAGCAGTGGGATTGGCTCAAACTGGTAGTGAGCAATTAGTTACCGTACCCACCGTGGAAAAAGTGTTTAATAATTGCAACCTCACTCCACGACAACGGTTTAAGGTCAATGAATATCCGCAGGTAGGTACAGTTAATGGCTTAGCGCTTACGGGTAATGTGGGGCAGGTAATGGAGATTGAGGTGTCGGTACTGGAAACTGAAGTAGCCGGTGGTGACTTTAAGGTTACTGGCATTATTGAAGAAGAGGAAATGCAAGGTGGGGGAAAAGTCTATCGCCGACAGAGTATGGCGGTTTCAGCGGGGCAAAATGTGCTGACGGCCTTACGGCGAATGGGTTTAGATCCCGGGCATTATGATATTCATGTTAATTTCCCGGGGGGGATGCCTGTTGATGGCCCTTCGGCGGGTATCAGTATGGGTGTGGCGATTTATTCTGCCATAACTAATATCCCGGTTGATAATCTGGTGGCAATGACTGGAGAGATAACCGTGTTAGGACTGATAAAGCCAGTTGGCGGGATAATGGCGAAGGTTGATGCCGCCCGGCGGGCTGGTTTGAAAAGGGTTATCATTCCAGCGGATAATTGGCTTAGAATATTTGACCAGTATAGTGATATAGAAATTATTACCGTTAATAATTTTCAGCAAGGTTTAAAGGCAGCCTTAGCTGATTACCCAATTGATTTGGTACGGGCAGTTAATTAAGCAGGAGTTTTGGTTTGGTAGGATAATATTACAGTAAGCAGATTTGGGATTGAGTAAATGACTATCAAGGTTTTTCCCGGTTTGTGATATGCTTAATAATCGATACCATACCATGGAGGTAAATTATGGAGCCGATAATGAGAGAATTACCATTGCTACCGTTAAGAGGAATGATGGTTTTCCCGTATACAGTAATTCACTTGGATGTAGGACGGGAGAAATCAATAAACTCCATTGACGAAGCTATGATTAATGACAAGCTTATCTTTTTGGCTACTCAAAAAGAAGCGCAGACAGATGATCCTTCCGATGATGACATCTATTTTACGGGTGTCGTGGCTGAAATTAAACAGGTACTTAAAATGCCTGGTGGTACCATGCGGGTACTGGTAGAAGGTTTAAGTCGGGGAGTAGTACGAGAGATTTTGGGTTATGACCCCTATATGCGAGTGCGGGTGGAGGAGCATAAGGAAGAGGACTTTAACAAGACAGCTGAAATAGAGGCCTTAATGCGTACTCTAGTCAATCAGTTTGAACAGTTTGTGCGGATGTCAAAAAAGGTACCCCCCGAAACGGTAACCTCAGTACTAGCTATTGAAGAAGGTGGGCGATTAGCGGATACAATTGCTTCCCATCTTAACCTGCGTATACAAGATAAGCAGGCAGTTTTAGAGGCGTTTACTAACCAAGAACGCTTGGAATTGGTCTGCGCGATTTTAGCTAAGGAAATGGAAGTGCTGGAATTAGAGCGCAAGATCAATATTCGGGTACGCAAACAAATGGAAAAGACCCAGAAGGAATACTATTTGCGTGAGCAAATCAAAGCTATCCAAAAAGAGCTAGGTGATAAAGAAGATCGCTCGGCGGAAACTGATGAACTACGGGATAAAATTGCCGAGGCCAAACTGCCGCCGGAGGTGCATGAAAAGGCGATCAAGGAGCTGGAGCGTTTAGAGAGGATGCCACCAATGGTGGCCGAAGGGGTTGTGGTACGTAACTACCTGGACACGCTGCTTTCACTGCCCTGGAGTAAGGAAACCCGCGACCGCTTAGAAATGAAGGCGGCAGAAAATATATTAAACGAAGATCATTATGGACTGGAAAAGCCCAAGGAAAGAATACTTGAGTATTTGGCTATTCGCAAGCTGGCGAAAAAGATGAAAGGTCCAATTTTGTGTCTGGTGGGTCCGCCGGGGGTTGGTAAAACTTCACTGGCCAAATCAGTGGCTCGGGCTATGGGGCGCAACTTTGTGCGGGTTTCGCTAGGCGGAATGCGCGATGAGGCCGAAATCCGCGGTCATCGCCGCACCTATGTTGGGGCGATGCCAGGGCGTATTATCCAAGGCATGAAGCAAGCAGGCAGTAGAAATCCGGTCTTTTTGTTAGATGAAGTTGATAAGCTTAATTCAGATTTCCGTGGCGATCCGGCCTCTGCCTTGTTGGAAGTTCTCGATCCCGAGCAAAATTGTGGCTTTTCGGATCATTTTATTGAAGTACCTTTTGATTTGTCGAAGGTGATGTTTATCACTACGGCTAATTCGGCGCATAATATTCCCCGTCCGCTGCTTGATCGGATGGAGGTAATATATATTTCGGGCTACACTGAAGAAGAGAAGTTACGTATTGCTCTTGATCATTTAGTAGCTAAGCAGATCAAGGAGCATGGGTTAAAAACTG
>JBLNAS010000060.1:0-3717 GCA_050259475.1 Methylocystaceae bacterium | reverse complement strand
TTGTGATACTGCCATCTCCGGGAATGAGACGCACCCGAGCGATGGCGTTCTTCCTTCTACCGGTTCCCCAGTATGTTACATTCGCCATGCCTTTTCCTCCTTACCCTCTAAGGTTCCAGGTCTCGGGCTTCTGCGCGTTATGCGGATGTTCAGTGCCACGATAAACCTTCAATTTTTTAAACTGGGCTCTTCCCAAGCGATTATGAGGTAACATACCCTTCACAGCGAGTTCTACCGCTTTTTCCGGGCGTTTGACCATCATGATCTCGTAGGGAACTTCTTTGATGCCACCGGGATATCCGGTGTGATAATAATACTTTTTCTGCTTTAGTTTGTTGCCGGTTAAAACTACTTTTTCGGCATTAATAACAATTACAAAATCACCCGTATCCACATGTGGAGTGTAATACGGTGTGTGTTTGCCTCTTAAAATGGTCGCCACTTCGGAAGCCAGGCGTCCAAGAGACTGACCTTCAGCGTCAATGACAAACCACTTACGCTGGATTTCTTCCGGTTTGGCCATATATGTCTTCACTTGTAAGTTCCCTCCTAAACGATATATGGATAACCTGACCCGGGGCTAGAGCCAGGATTATTCCAAAGGCACCTATTAATAATATAGGATAGGGGTTTGTGATGTCAATAAATAACCTGTTCCAAATAAAGACCGGCGGCAGGAGCCGTTGGCCCAGCCTGATTACGATCCCCACTGGTTAAAAGCCAATCTATATATTCGGGTTCCCACACTCCCCGTCCAATCTCTGTCATCGTACCCACCATGTTGCGTACTTGATGGTATAAGAACCCACTACCAGTTACCGTGAGGGTACAGATCGCCCCTTCTTCCAGCCAACTACATTCTTGAATGGTGCGCACTCGGTTTTTCACGGTACTCCCTGAGGCACAAAAACAGCTCATATCATAGGTACCTACTAGCTTAGCCGCTGCTGCTTGCATCCGGTCTAAGTCCAATGGCAATCGATAAATCCAGGCTCGGGGGTGCCAGAAGGCAGAGCCCTCTAACTTTCGGTAAATAATGTAGCGATAAGTTTTACCACGAGCATCATAACGTGGATGAAAGTTAGCTGGTACCTGTTCGCTTTTTAATATTCTAATATCGGCGGGTAAATTATCGTTAGCCACCCGGCAGATACGTTCGGCAGGAATGCCGGTCGTGACGTCAAAGATAATTACTTGCCCATGAGCATGTACCCCGGCATCAGTCCTGGAGGCTGAGCTAACACGCACTGATTGACCAAAAATATTGGTCAAGGTGTTTTCCAGTACCTCCTGAACACTTAGCCCATTAGGTTGAATTTGAAAACCAACGTATGGAGTACCATCATATTCAATTATGCATTTAATTCGGCTAATCATATCTTTTCCTTCTATAATAATGCCCAATAGCTAAAGATACCTATTCCTATCAGTAACCCCATGTCGAGGATAGTAATCTTTAGTGTGTGCAGCCGGGTAGGCGTATCCCCCTTACGGTAACCCCTAGCTAGTACTGCATCAGCTAGTTCTTCAGCCCGCAGCCAAGTGCGGATTAATAGCGGCACCATAATGACTAAAAGCCCTCGGGCAGCTTGCTGCGGCTGGTTGGATTGCGACCGGTACCCCCGCAGGTATTGGGCTTCCCTAATTAATCGTCCTTCTTCCAGCAACTCAGGAATAAACCGCAAAGCTATTACCGTTGCCAGTACTAAAGCCGAAGTATTAAGCCCTACACGCCGCAACGGAGATAACAACCACTCCAGGGCCATGCTCATCGCTCGTACTGAAGTGCTGGTGGTAAACCAAAAAGCCCACCACAGTACAATTATTACCCGCCAGCTAGTAAATAGTGCCGTAAACACACCAGGTTTACTGATATGCAACGATCCTAAGGTCACTAACCAAGGTAACCGCGGGTCCAAAAAGGCACCTATCATGGAAAACCCTACTAATAGCAAGGCTAGCGACCATATTTTTTCCATTATCCCCCATAGTGATATTCTCGAAAGGGCCGGTATTATTAAACTTATTACCGTTAAACCTGCGAGTTTATCCGGTGCAGGAATTGCGATTGCCAGTGAACCTACTGCTAGTAGTAAAAACAATTTTGTCCGGGGGTCAAAATCCCACTCTTTAATTCGGTTAATCAAGAGCCACCCCCCTAGCTCTCGCTAATATAATTTGATTAGCGATTTCCTGAGGACTGGCCAAGTGGTCTATAATAATACCTCGTTTAGCTAGACAAAATCGAAGATAAGCCGCCTCAGTTAGCAAAACCGGGAGCTGGGGCTTTAATTGCCAATCTTCCAGTTGCCCATCATAGCATAACTGCCCCTGATCCAGTACTAATAACCTTTGACACCACATTACTTCTAATGCCCGATGACTAGTGACGATCACCGTATGCCCAGCCTCGGCAAAGGCTTTCAAGTAACCGGCCAGAGAGTTAACTCCATTGATATCCAAGTTACTGAAGGGCTCATCTAATAAGAGATAGTGGGGCTGCAAGACAAGTGTGGCAGCAATGCCTACCTTTCGCTGTTCACCCAGGGAGAGAAAAAAGGGGTTGCGTCTTAAGAATTCGTCTCCCAGGTTGACTGCTCGCAAGGCTTGTACCACCAATTCACGAACCTGCTTCGGCTTTACTCCCCGATTCTGAATGCCAAAACCAATCTCTTCTTCGACGGTGGCGGCAAAGAAATACCGCTCCGGGTTGGCCATCACTAAGCCTACTCCCGGCCTTAATCTGCCGGCTCGGGTGGATATAATGTCATCAAGCAGCACTTGACCAGAAGTAGGTCGATAGACGCCAGAGAGTATTTTTAACAGCGTGCTTTTACCACTCGCATTGAGACCAGCTACCACCACAGCCTCACCAGGGTTAATCTCGAGACTAATTTGATTGATGACCAGGGGCAAATTACTATCATATTGATAACTTAGCTCCTGCCCCACCAATGCCATATCGCATCAACCAACCCTTCTGTATCGAGGGTGCCATCCCCTAATCTCAATCCCTGGTCCACCAAAGCTTGAGCCACCTGGAAAGCCACCGCTTTGAATGGTCGTGACTGCAGGTCATCATCGGCCAAGACCTGCCTCGGTAGACCCGAAGCAACCACGGTGCCCTCAGACATAATAACCACACGATCAGCCCGTGCTGCTTCCTCAATCTGGTTAGTTAATACGACTAGACCTCGCCCCTGATTTTTTAACTTAGCTAACAGTTGATAAAGCTGCTGGGTAGTCGCATGGTCGAGGGTAGCTGTTGGTTCATCTAATATCAAGTAATCTGGTTCTAAGGCCAGAACAGCAGCGAGTGCCGCTCTTTGCAGTTCACCCTCGGAAAGCTGTTGCCATTTGCGCTCGCGAAGGAGCATTAAATCAAAGCTCGCCAGTGTCCGCTCTAGCCTTTCGGCAATTTCTTGGGCGTTTAGCCGTCGACATTCCAGGCCAAATAGAATATCCTCCTCGATGGTATTGCCAATAAATTGGCCTTGTACCGGTGAAAACAAATAGGTTACCCGCGAGCGTAGGTCTTCGGGACTTAGCGCTTGGTCATCGATTAAGATAACCCCTGAGTGAACAGGCAAAAGGCCGCCCAGGGCACGTCCCAGGGTGGTTTTACCCGACCCGTTCATGCCCAAAACGGCCACTATTTCACCTGATTTAATCTCCAGGCTAATATCATTGATCCCAGAACCGCTTAGACCATAACCA
>JBLNAS010000059.1:0-3222 GCA_050259475.1 Methylocystaceae bacterium | reverse complement strand
TGTAGAGTACCAGCGCGAGTAGAACAACTATTAGCAACCCAATATGTACGCGGTTACCAAATAATATTGGCAACCAGGCTTCTTTGGCAAAGACCGGTGTCAAGGGAAAGTTGTATCCCTGGGGGTCTTTCCAGGGGCCATAAACGAGGTAATCGACGCCAAGGATAGCTACATAATTCAACATTAGGGTAGTGATGGTCTCATTGGCTCCCAGATAGGCCTTCAAACCTCCCGGTATCGCACCCCATAGTCCACCAGCTAAAGCAGCCGCGCAAAACATCAGTATTAGAATTGCCGCCGAGGGCAGGTTATGCACATTAAGTGCTACCCAACTAGCAGCCAACGCCCCCAAATAAAGCTGGCCTTCGGCACCAATATTCCACAATTGCATCCGAAAGGCGATGGCTACCGCCAGTGAGCATAGAGCGATCGGTATCGCCTTAACTAGCGTTTCACTAAAACCATAAAAACTCCCAAATGCACCCTGGAACATGGCGGCATAAACCGTTAACGGATTAAACCCATAAGCCAAGAGAAAAGCCGCCCCCAAAGTAAAAGCCATTATAATAGCTAAAAGAGGTGTTAACCAGAAGGCATGTTTACTGGTCTCAGTTTTTAATTGTAATGACCAACTGTATTTCATGCTTCCATCACTCCTCCCAGCATCAGGCGACCAATCACTTCCTTGTCGGTGTTAGCCGGGTCAACTTCACCGGTTACCCGACCGGAATACATGACCACTATGCGATCCGAAAGTTTGATTAGGTCGTCCAAATCCTCCAGGAATAGAACGATGGCTGCTCCCCGGGCTCGCTGTTTGAGTAGTACCGAGTAAACATACTCGGTTGCTGAAACATCGAGCCCTCGCACTGGATAGGCAGCTACTATTACACGAGGCTGACGCGATAGTTCTCGGGCTAGTATTAGTTTTTGTAGGTTGCCCCCCGATAGTGCTGCTACCGGTCTTTCAGGATCAGCTAGCGCAATATCATATTCCTCAATCAATTGCGCACCCTTGGCTGCCATCTTAGGATAATCAATCATCCGGTAGCGAGTATATTCCGCGGTAGGAGCCCGCAAGATCAGGTTATCGCTAACGTTCATCTGTGGCACTAAACCCATGCCCAAACGATCCTCGGGGATAAGGCTAACCCCGACCCGAGTAAAGGTTTCAACGCTGCGGTTAGTTAGGTTCTCGCCGCCAATGATGACTTTACCCTCTTTAATTGGTCTCAAGCCAGTTAGCAATTCCGATAATTCCTTCTGGCCGCTGCCTGATACCCCGGCAATTCCAACAATTTCGCCAGCCCGCACTGTAAGATTAATGCCGTTAATCGCCATATAACCCCGGTCACTATAGGCCTTTACTCCCGATAATTCTACTAAATTAGGACCCACTTCCACAGTTTGCTTGTCCACACTTAGCAACACATCGCGGCCCACCATCATACGCGCCAGGCTAGCTTCGGTCATCTCAGTGCTAGGACCCTCTCCCACCACTTCTCCCCGGCGCATGATAGTCACATAATCAGCAAGCTGCAGTGCTTCGCCAAGCTTGTGGGTGATGATGATTATGCCCTTACCGTGGCCGGCCATCACCCGCAATATACTAAAAAGTTGTCGAGTTTCTTCGGGAGTAAGCACGGTGGTAGGTTCATCAAGAATTAAGATCTCCGATTGACGATATAGCAGCTTTAGAATTTCCACTCGCTGCTGTTCAGCCAGGTTGAGCTGTGAAACTCGGCTAGTCACCGGCACCTTTAGTCCATATTCTTCACAAAGAGCTTCTACCCGTAACTTAACCTCACGCGGCCGTAAAAAACATTTACCGCCTTCCGCGCCCAAAATCACATTTTCGGCTACCGTAAAACTGGGCACTAGTTTGAAGTGCTGATGCACCATGCCAATACCCTGAGCCAAGGCTTCATGGGGTGAATCTAAATGTACCTCGCGGTCATTCCGTATGATAGCACCACGTTCGGGGCTATATAGACCCGCCAAGATACTCATTAATGTTGATTTTCCGGCCCCATTCTCACCTAGTAAGGCATGGATTTCCCCAGGATAGACACGAAAATTAACCCCTCGATTAGCTATCACACCGGGGAAGGACTTGTGGATATCTTGCATTTCTGCCAGTGGTCTTCTCTTCATAATCTCTTTCCTTACATTAAAACAAAGGCGGCCTCAAACAAGGGGCCGCCTTTGACAAGTCCGATAACAACAACGATTTATTAATCAGCTTAGCTCTTAGGAATGCTGCCTTCTACACCCTGGACAAACCAATTAAAGTTAAGCATATCCTGGTCGCTCATCTTCTGTCCCTCGGGAACCTTGACAGCTCCAGTCTGATCCTTTACGGGGCCAGTAAATACGTCCCAAGTGCCAGCTTTAATTTCTTTTTCCTTGACGGTGACCATATCTTTTACATCTTGGGGAACCGCATCACCGTAGGGACCAAGACCAATAATACCATCAGCTAATGAACCCCAGTATTGCCCGCTCTTCCAAGTACCATCCAGCACGGATTCAACGGTCTTTACATAATACGGGCCCCAATTCCAGATAGGAGACGTGAGATAGGTGTTAGGAGCAAATTTCTTCATATCACTGTTATAACCCAGTCCATAAACACCCTTTTCTTGTGCGGCCTGCAAAGCAGCCGGGGTATCCTGGTGCTGTGCCATTATATCCACACCTTTGTCGAGCAGGCTCTTAGCTGCATCCTTTTCGACGGCAGGATCATACCAAGTATTAGTCCATACTACCTGTACCGTAGCATTAGGGTTAACTGAGCGCACCCCTTGGGTAAATCCATTGATGCCACGGATACATTCTGGGATCGGCATCGCGGCCACATAACCGATTTTACCGGTCTTGCTCATTTTACCAGCCACGATTCCGGAAAGGTAACGAGCCTGGTAATCACGGCCAAAGTAGGTACCCAAATTATCAGCCGTCTTGAAACCGGAACAATGCATAAAGGTAACATCCGGGTATTTCGCAGCTACATTGACCATGTAATCCATGTAACCAAAAGTGGTACCGAAAATGATTTTACATCCCTTTTCGCACAATTCGGTGATAACACGCTCGGCATCTGCACCCTCAGGTACATTTTCGACTACATAGCTTGCATCAACCTTGTCACCCAACTTCTCAATTAGGTACTTGCGTCCCTGATCATGGGCATAGGTCCAACCTGCATCACCTGGTGATCCT
>JBLNAS010000058.1:0-3370 GCA_050259475.1 Methylocystaceae bacterium | reverse complement strand
AGCATCAGATTACCAGCAAAGCCATCACATACCACCACATTGGCTGCATCCGTAAACAGATCACGTCCCTCAACATTACCGATAAAATTAAGGTTAGCTGTGCCGGCTAATAATTGATGGCTTTCTTGGGTTAATTGATTACCCTTGTGTGCTTCCTGTCCATTGGATAAAAGGCCAATCTTCGGATCTTCTACCCCTAATACAGCCTGAGCATAAGCCTTACCCATCTGCGCAAACTGCACCAGTTGCGCCGCTTTGGCATCGACATTAGCTCCGGTATCAACTAGGACAGTATACTGACCATTATGAGGGATAAGCGTACCAATTGCTGGCCGGTCAATATCGGCAAATCTGCCCAGCCCAAAGAGGGCGGCGGCCATTTGGGCACCTGTATTGCCACAGGATACCAGAGCATCGCAATGCCCTTCCTTGACCAGACGGGTAGCTACCATAATAGATGAATCCCGTTTTTTACGTAAAGCCAAGGCTGGAGCTTCATTCATTCCGACTACTTCACTGGCATGAACGATACTGATTGATTCGCTATTATAATCAATACCTTGTAACTCCTGCTCTAAAAGCATCTGGTCACCGATTAATACCACCTGAACTCCGAGTTCGCTAGCCGCTTTTATACCGCCTTGCACCTGTTCATATGGGGAATAATCTCCTCCCATTGCATCGAGGGCAATTCTCACAATTACCACCTCACCATTCACTATTTTTAAATTAAGCAAAGAAAGAGTAAGCTAATCGCCCATAAACTAAAGGAGCTGATCAACTTACTCTTTTTCAGGTAGACTTCCGTTTCATCTTAGCCTTGAACCTCTTTGCCCTTATAGAAACCGCAATCTTTACATACGCGGTGGGGCATTTTCAATTGATGGCACTGCGGGCACTCAACTAGTGCCGGTGCGACCATCTTTGACCAAACTGAACGTCGTGCATTTTTACGTGCCTTTGATGATCTTCTTTTAGGTACACCCATAGCTTACCCCTCCTTCCCCTCCATTAATTTTTTCAGTGCATCCCAACGGGGGTCTATCTGTGTTGCTTGGCACTGACAACTGTTTAGGTTAAGATCCTGACCGCATACGGGACATAATCCCTGGCATTCGGTAGAACACACCAGACCCAAAGGAAGATTAAACAATATTTGTTCCATCAAAATGGGTTCGATGTCGATCTCATTGCCTTGGATGTTATAAGTCTCACCGGTGTCTTCCCCTGTTTTACCCTGGGTCAGGTCAACGGTAAAGGACGACTGAAGTGGTATGTTAAACTCCTTCAGACAACGGGCACAACTAACACGGAGCACGCCTTCCATTTTACCATACATGCGGATAACGTTGCCGGTAGTTCGAAATACCAGTTCACCTTTTAATGGTTCTGACCAATAGACAACTTCCCCATTAATCTCAAGGCTCTCATTTTCCCATTTAACAGGTGCTGTAAGCTCAGCCTCAGGATTATTTTTTAAGAACTCGAAATCAATTTTCATATTCCATCATCCTAGAAAACACCAAAGATATTATATTCGCCGGCAGCTCCTATTGTCAAGGCAAGAGCGAAACCATCATTGGCATTTATTTTAATTATATCCTTATAGATTATGGCACACATTATTCCCCTTCAACCATAAGAAAATTTGTCAATACTTACTTTATGGTCGTCGGGTTACTTACTTCCGCAAATCCTAGCGCTAATTAATTTTACTTCACAATAATATCCATTAGCCACTGAAGAATAGATTAGGCCCTCCGCTAGCGGTTTTGCGGATTAAAAGGAAAAACTAATCAGCCAATTTCAAATCTTAATCCTGATCAAAAATATATACCCGATTTGATTATTTCAAATTAACCAACGCCTAATCACGATATTCATAATAACCATTAGAAATAATGATTTCCAGCAGCTTATCAGCATCCATAGCAAGCTATAGTGCTACAGAAATAAAGAAACCCGGGGACTAGGCATAAGCTAGCCTCCGGGTCTTTCGTTAATTATAAGTTATTTACTCTGGGCAATACGATAAGTATCACGGGCGATAACCAGTTCTTCGTTAGTGGGAATGACAAAGATCTTAACCTTGGAATCTTCAGCGGATACATCCACTTCTTTACCCCTTACCTTGTTCTTCTCTTTGTCCATCTTAATCCCTAGAGCTTCTAAATCTTCACAGATCATTTCCCGCATATCGTAGCCATTTTCGCCTACGCCTGCGGTAAACACGATACAGTCACAGCCATTAAGCTGAGCAAAATAATTGCCAATATAGCTCTTACAACGGGTTACATAAAGATCGAGAGCAATCTGTGCTCTCTCGTTACCGGAACGGGCAGCTTCTAATACATCACGCAAATCATTGGAAACTCCCGAGACTCCAAGCATGCCAGACTTCTTATTCAAGTAGTCATTAGCGCCTTTGGTGTCCAGGCCTAGTTTGTCCATGATATAGCAAACAATGTAAGGGTCGATGTCACCGCTGCGGGTACCCATTACCAATCCAGCCAAGGGGGTAAAGCCCATGGAGGTATCCATAACTTTACCATCCTTAATCGCTGCCATACTACCACCATTACCCAAGTGCAAAGTGATGATCTTGGCTTCCTCAAAAGATTTACCCATCATCTCAGCGGCGCGGTGGGATACATAATAATGTGATGTGCCGTGAAAACCGTAACGGCGAACCTTATACTTTTCATAGAGATCATAGGGCAAAGCATAAAGATAATTCTTCGGCGGCATAGACTGATGGAAAGCGGTATCAAATACTGCAACATGCGGAACATTAGGCATTAAATCCCGGCAGGCATCAATACCCATCATATTGGGAGGATTATGCAAAGGTGCAATATCAAAGCATTCACGAATTGCTTGTTCTACCTTGTCATCAACGGCTACAGAAGAGGCAAAAGATTCACCGCCATGAACTACTCGATGGCCAACAGCACCAATTTCGCTCATGCTGCCCAGCACTCCATATTCGGGATTGATCAGCACTTCCAGAACCAATTGCATACCAGCGGTATGGTCAGGTAGATCTTTCTTAATTACAACTTCATCTTTACCGATCGGTTCATGCTTTAAGGTAGTTCCAGGAATTCCTACCCGATCCACTAAACCTTTGGCTAAAACAGTTTCATCGGTCATATCAAAAACTTGATATTTAATTGATGAACTCCCGGCATTAACTACTAAAACTTTCATTGTTAAATACATCCTCCTTTATAACTTGTACATATTATTTACAGAACTTATCCGTAGGGATATAAAGCCTTGACGGCACAAATAGCGATTACATTGGTAATATCGGATGCTTTACAGCCACGGGACAAATCCATACATGGCTTATCCAGGCCTTGCATAA
>JBLNAS010000057.1:0-9996 GCA_050259475.1 Methylocystaceae bacterium | reverse complement strand
TCGAGGGCTCGCCATTAAACTTGGCGCTTGCCGATTTGAGCAGAGTTTTCATCCGAATAAAATCTTGTTTACTAATAAAAAGCTCGCTTCCTTCAACCCGCCGAGCCGTAACATGGTATACCCCATCAGCTTCCACATGTCTAAGTTTTCTTGCCATACTCCCCGCCCCCTTTTCCCTAAATTTTACCATAAAAATGAGAAAAAGGGGTCTGACCCCTTTTTCTCATTTATTTTGCGTATGATATTTTTTATTTAGGCGAAGTGGCAGGCGCAGAAGTGGCCTGGTTCGAGCTCCCTTAGTTCGGGGGGTTGCTCGGTACAGAGTTCCTGGGCTTTAAAGCAGCGGCTGGAGAACCGGCAACCCGGTGGTGGGTTAACCGGACTGGGGACATCACCGGTCAGGATGATACGCTGCTTTTTCTGTCCTGGCACTGGCTCGGGAATGGCCGATAATAAAGCCTGGGTATAGGGATGGGCTGGTTTCGAATACAAGACTTCGTCCGTGGCCAGCTCCGCCATTTTACCCAAGTACATGACACCTACCCGATCACTCATGTGTTTGACCACATTAAGCCCATGAGCAATAAAGAGATAGGTAAGCTGGAACTCGTGCTGTAAATCCTTCAGCAGGTTGATCACCTGAGACTGGATAGATACATCCAGGGCTGAAACCGCTTCATCACAGACAATCATTTGCGGTCTAGTCGCTAAGGCCCGAGCTATTCCGACCCGCTGGCGCTGACCGCCGCTGAATTCATGGGGATAGCGGCCAGACATATAGGAGGCCAGCCCGACATAATCGAGCAGTTCTTTGACCCGTTTATCTAACTCAGCACCAGAGGCCAGTTTATGCACCTTTAGTGGTTCAGCAATAATATCACTAATCTTCATACGCGGGTTTAAGGATGAATAAGGATCCTGGAAGATAATCTGGATATCCTTACGCAAGGGGCGCATGGCCCGCCGAGTAAGACCGGTTATTTCCTGCCCCGCAAAGTATACCTGACCATAGGTTGGCTCCTCTAGTCGCAGGATTAGACGGCCGGTGGTGGATTTGCCACAACCACTCTCACCGACCAGACCCAGGGTCTCACCCGGGTGCACGGCAAAAGATACTCCATCGACCGCTTTGAGGAGCTTACCATCTTGAACCTTATAATATTTAGCGAGATCCTTTACCTCGAGCAAGGGTTGGCTCATTCTGCACTCCTCCCTTCGGCATAACGCCAGCAGGCTACTCGGCGTCCGCCAGCCATTTCCCGCATCTGAGGCCGCTTTTGCTGGCATTCCTCAGTAGCATAAGGACAACGCGGGGCAAAATGGCAACCCAGGGGTAGGTAGAGTAAATTCGGTACCATACCTTCGATCATATAGAGTTTTTCACGCTTCTCGTTCAGCCGAGGTATCGACATCAGCAATCCTTCAGTGTAAGGATGGAAAGGTCGCGAGAGCAGCTCCGTTACCGGCCCTTCCTCGACTACCTGCCCACAATACATAACTACTGCCCGGTCAGCCATTTCGGCTACCACGGCCAGGTCGTGAGTTATCATAATAATAGCGGTATTAAACTTTTCTTTCAGTTCCACCATCAATTCCAGAATCTGTGCCTGAATGGTGACATCGAGGGCCGTCGTCGGTTCATCCGCGATCAATAATTCGGGCTGGCAGGCCAAGGCCATAGCGATCATTACCCTCTGCCGCATGCCCCCTGACATCTGGTGGGGAAAATCATTCACCCGCTTTTCCGCCGCTGGTATACCAGTTACCCGCAACATTTCCACTGCCCGTTCATGAGCTTCTTTTTTATTCATACATTGATGGCGGATCAAGGTCTCCATAATCTGGGTACCTACTCGATAAACCGGATTTAGGGAGGTCATTGGCTCCTGAAATATCATCGAAATGCGGTTACCACGAATGTCCCGCATCTGTTGTTCAGTTTTAGACAGCAAATCCTCACCATCGAGCAAAATGCGACCAGCCACAATTTTGCCTGGTGGAGTGGGTACCAATCGCATAATGGAAAGCGCCGTGATACTCTTGCCACTACCGGATTCACCGACGATGGCTATCGTTTGACCCTTGTCAACCTGGAAGCTGACCCCATCAACTGCCGGGATGGTACCATTATCAGTGTAGAAATAAGTTTTTAAGTTCTCAACTTTTAACATAGACATTTAGGGGGTCATCTCCTAACGTTGGCGCGGGTCGAGCGCATCACGCAGCCCATCGCCCATCAGATTAAATGCCAGTACGGTTATGGTAATCGCCAGACCCGGGAAGGTCAGTAAGTGCGGAGCATCCCAAATATAACCGCGCCCCTGGCCAAGCATAGTTCCCCATTCAGCATAGGGAGGCTGAACACCAAGGCCCAAAAATCCAAGTGCTGCAGCATCTAATATCGCTCCAGAAATACCCAAGGTAGCTCTTACTACTATCGGCCCCATTATGTTCGGCAGAATATGGCGAAAGATTATACCGGCATCCCCATTACCAACCGCCCGCGCCGCCGTCACATAATCATTTTCCTTTACACTGAGTACCGAGCCCCGCACAATTCGGGCGTATTCCGGTATCGAAACCACACCGATCGCGATAATCGCATTCTCAATACCACGGCCTAAAACGGCCATAAAAGCAATAGCTAGCAGGATGGAAGGGAAGGCCAACATAATATCCATCACTCGCATGATCAACATGTCCACCCATTTGCCGTAATAACCGGCCAAGGCTCCAAGTACAATACCGATTGATAGGGCGATGGCTACCGCCTCAATACCAACCCGTAGTGATACCTGCGCTCCGTAGATAATACGGGAGAGGATGTCACGACCTAGTTCATCACAGCCCAACCAGTGCTGCGCCGACGGTTTGGTTAATGACATCGGCATCTGAGCATTATAGGGGTCGTAGGGCACTATATAGGGTGCTAGCAAAGCTACGGTCACCAGGATTAGTAACATCACCGCGCCGACCACAGCGGCTTTGTTACGTACAAAACGGCGATAAAAATCTTTAAAGCCTGAGATTTCAGGCAGGTCTATTTCGGTTTCCGCTTTGAGTATAGGGATGACTTCATTGGTCACTGATCTCATCCTTTCTTCCAAGTCAATACCAGGTTAATCTGGTTCTATGAGTAGTGAATCCGCGGGTCAATATAGGCATAAAGGATGTCGACCACCAGGTTAACTAGCACAAAAATGGTGGCTACCAGGATAACACTGCCCTGCACCAAGGGGTAATCATTGGCTAAAATCGCTTCCACCAGGCGACTGCCAATTCCCGGCCAGGAGAACACGGTTTCGGTTAACACTGCGCCTCCGAGTAATGACCCCATTTGCAGTCCGATAACCGTAACCACCGGTATCAATGCATTGCGTAAAGCATGGCGGTAAACCACCGCCCGTTCTGCTAATCCTTTTGCTCGGGCCGTCCGAATATAATCCTGCCGAATAACTTCCAGCATGGTGGAACGAGTCATCCGAGCAATAATGGCCGTTGAATAGGAAGCCAGCGCAATTCCAGGCAAGATAATATGGCGGAGCGACGAGTTTAGCGCCTCCCAGTTGCCCGTTATAATCGAGTCCAATACATACATCCCCGTAACGTGAGCTGGTTCCAGACCAATATCAATTCTTCCCGCTGCCGGTAACCAACCCAGGATCACGGCAAAAAGGATTATCAGTAACAAGCCCAACCAGTAAATCGGCATGGAAACCCCGAGCAGGGATATAACCATAGTACTGTAGTCCCATTTGGTATTCTGGCGTACTGCTGCGACCACGCCCATGACAATCCCAAAGGCAGTGGCTAGCAAAATAGCGAACAAAGCCAGCTCAATGGTGGCCGGGAAACGAGCCCCTACCTCGCGTAGGACGGGTGATCCTGTCATCAAGCTACGGCCGAAATCGCCCTGAAGCATTTGCCATAGATAAGTGAAAAACTGCATATAAAGCGGTTGATCTAGTCCCAATTGATGACGCAACTGCTCAATTTGCACCGTGGTAGCATGCTGTCCCAACATCATCGCCGCCGGATCGGAGGTAAAAACGCGCAGGACGACAAACACCACCACCAGAACCCCTAGGAGTACTGGCAATAGAAGTAGTAGACGCTTAAAGATGTATCTGGCCACAAAACGGCCCCCCTTGTATGCATAATTATTGTGGTTTTATTAAGCAAGGAAAAATCTACTACACCCTACTTAATAAAGCCACAAAAACCAGACCCCAGCCTTTGGTCACCAGCAGTATTTTTAAGGCTTGTCCAACTTGCGACCGAAAGAATCCTTCAAGATATATAGTTTGGTACATATAATATTCTACAGAATGTGACGGTTACTGCAATATAAAACCATTTCCAGCTTAATTAAACGCCGTGTAACGGGCTTGGCCCTTGCGTTCTTATTCTCTTATTGCTAGGCTATTCTCCTCTTGATGAGCGCATAGGAACCTAATACCTCTTTCACGGTAACCAATTAACACTTGGATAATCCCCGTTGTATGAATCGCGTTGCTGGTCAATTTGAGATCTACTAAGCTAATAGGCAAGCCCTATCGTCTAGCTTAGCATCCTTCACCACATTCCGCATGACCAATTATATGCTCCCATAACAAAAGGGGCAGGCTATGGAAGCCTGCCCCTTATAATCTGTATTCTAGATTATTCCTTGGACACGCCGGAGAGATATACTACTCCGGTGGGATGATATTTGAAGTCTTTAACTGCAGGACGGTAGGCAGCCAGGGTCTTGCCATGGGAGATGAATACCCAAGGGGCATCAGCTTCTACGATTTTCTGCATTTCCTTGTAGATCTCTACCCGTTTGGCCATATCCTGTTCGATAACTCCCTTTTTGAGCAAAGCATCAACCTGGGAATTCTTGTACTTAGCCGAATTCAGGCTCGCTTCAATTTGGTTGCTATCCAGCAGGGATAGGAAGTTGTCAGGATCGCCATTATCACCAGTCCAGCCATAGAATGCGATATTAACACCATCAGCTTTGAACAGGGCATCCTTGTACTCTTTCCAAGGATAGCTCTGAATGTTGGCTTTAACACCGACCTTGGCCAAATCAGCCTGCACCGCCGCCGCTAATTTCTCACCACCGACCGGATTGTAAGGGCGAGGATTGGAATAGGTGATCATGTTGACGGTTAAAGGTTTGGCATCAGTGTAACCAAGCTCAGCCAGCATAGCCTTAGCTTTGGCCGGATCATAGGAGATACCCTTCAAGCTGGGATCATAGCCCGGGATAAAGGTGGGCAGCATGCTGGGGGCTACCTCAGCCAGATCCTTATACAGGTATTTTACCAGTTCTTGCTTATTGACCGCATAGCTCACGGCCTGACGGAGCTTGGCATTATTAAATGGAGCCTGATGACACATGAACAGCATGTAGTTGATGTTCATGCCAGCATCCTTGGCCACCAACATCTTGCTTTCTTCTAGCTTCTTGACATCATTAGGGTCCACGCCATCAATGATGTCCACAGCGCCGGTCATTAGCTCAGAAGCGCGGACGGAATTTTCTTTGGTGATCTTGAAGACGACTTTCTTAGTCTTAGCTTTGTCGCCAAAGTAGTCGTCATTTCTTTCCAGTACGATCTGCTGGCCTTTATCCCATTTGATGAATTTGAATGGGCCGGTGCCGACCGGATTACTGTTATAATCAGCACCAAACTTCTTAACCGCAGCGGGGCTGACGATCGGAGCTGCTAGAGCCATGGCCAAGTTAGCCAGGAAAGGAGCATACGGGTCGGTGAGGATGAATTTTACCGTGTTCTCATCCACAACCTGAACCTCTTTTACCGGGCCAAATACAAAGGAAGCATACGGCATATCATCAGTACGCTGGGGCGGTAATTGCCGATCAACGCTGAACTTAACGGCTTCGGCGTTAAACGGAGTACCATCATGGAATTTAACTCCCGAGCGGAGCTTGAAGGTCCATTCTTTGCCGTCGGGCGAAGATGACCACTCGGTGGCCAGACTGGGTATGATTTCGGTGTTATCAGCTTTGTATTTTACCAAGGTGTCATAAACGTTGCACATAACCTTCGCCGATTCGCCATCATCAACCATAGCCGGATCAAGGCCACGCGGGTCTGCACCCTGGGCAAATATCAAAATGTCTTTGCTAGTGCCACCACCGGTCTTGTCACCACTCTTGGCACCGCCGCAGCCCACTACCATCGTCGCTAGCAAAGCCAGAACTAGTAGTAAGCTGATCGTTAACTTACCTTTACGCAATATAATTCTCCCCTTTCTTATTGGCGGCAGGTAATCCCACCCTACCTGCACGAGCTATTAACTTCGACGCCGGTAACCCGCTTCCTGCTAAAGCACAACTTTATAAGCAGGTTATTTCCTGGAAAAGAAAATGAGAAAACGGGGTCTGACCCCATTTTCTCATTTTGATGCTTATCTAAAGGTGGTTTATTCGTTGGCTGGGAGGGGACGGAGCGTGGGGAAGAGGATAACATCGCGGATGGAGGGGCTGTCAGTTAAAAGCATAACCAAACGGTCAATGCCGATACCTTCACCACCAGCGGAAGGCATGCCATACGATAAAGCGGTGACATAATCTTCATCCATCATTTGCGCCTCGGCATCACCCCGTGCCCGCTTTTCCATTTGTTTGCTAAAACGTTCTTTCTGGTCAATCGGGTCGTTTAGCTCCGAGAAGGCATTAGCAATCTCCCTATTCATAATAAATAGCTCAAAGCGATCAGTAAAAGCCGGGTTATCCTGGTTCTTTTTCGCCAGTGGAGATATCTCAACGGGGTGCCCATAGACAAATGTGGGCTGCACCAGCTTATTCTCCACGAAAAGCTCAAATAGCTCATTAATAATATCCCCGCGCCGGGTATAAGCATCAACTTGCAGGCCCTTAGCTTTGGCTACCTGCTGGGCTTCCTCATCGGTCTTGATTTCACTAAAGTCGATCCCGGCATATTCCTTGATCGCATCCAACATGGTCACCTTGCGGAAGGGAGGCTTAAAGTTAATCACTTGCCCTTGGAACTCGACCTGATCGGTACCCAAAACCGTAGTGGTCACATGCTGCAATAGACGCTCGGTAATATCCATCATCACTGACAGATCGGCATAAGCCTCGTAAAACTCTATCATGGTGAATTCCGGGTTGTGCCGAGTGTCAATACCTTCATTTCTGAAGCTACGATTGATCTCAAAGACCTTCTCGAACCCTCCAACTAGGAGTCGCTTTAAGTAAAGCTCTGGTGCTATCCGCAAGAAGAGATCGACATCCAGGGTATTGTGGTGAGTAATAAAGGGACGCGCGGTAGCCCCTCCGGCGATGGGATGCATCATCGGAGTCTCCACTTCCAAATACCCCATGTTCTCCATAAACCGGCGAATCTCCCGGATAATCAGGCTCCGCTTTTCGAAAACTTCCTTAACTCCAGGATTGACAATCAAGTCGATATAGCGCTGGCGATAACGGGTGTCAACATCCTTTAGGCCATGCCATTTTTCCGGCAGGGGGTAAAGTGACTTTGAGAGATAGACAAAGTCCTTGACCAGGACGGTGATTTCCCCGCGCTTGGTCTTAAAAACCTCACCTTCCAGGCCGACAATATCGCCAAGGTCCAGTAAACCAAATTTTTCGTAGCGTTCTTCACCGAGCTCATCGAGCTTAAAGTAAAGCTGAATATCGCCACTGCTATCCCGTAAGTTAGCAAAGCTAGCCTTACCATGACCGCGAATGGCCATAATGCGTCCGGCAATTCTTACCGTCTGTCTTTCCAGGGCTTCAAAGTCATCTCTAATATCAGACGTCTGGCAACTGCGTTCAAACCGTCCGCCATATGGTTCTACTCCGAGCTCACGCAGCTTATCCAGCTTGTCCAAACGAACCTTAACCAGTTCATTATTATCCCAATCGCTCATGCTAAGTCTCCACCTCTCATATTTATGCAAAAAGCCCCTCTTCCCTGGTAGAGAAGAAGGGCGGTGGGCTATTTCTCGATCTTAAGAATTTTGTATTTAATGGCTCCGACCGGGGCATTTACCTCCACCACCGAGTTAACCGGTTTGCCCAGAATGCCTTTGCCGACTGGGCTCTCATCCGATATCTTCTTCTGTTTTGGGTTAGCCTCCGCCGAAGAGACTAGAACAAACTCTAGTTTTCGTTTATTCTTCAGGTCCTCGAGCCAGACCCGAGAGCCGATAGAAACCACGTCCGCTCGCACCTCATCAGCTTCCACCAATCGTGCATTGCGCAACAGCTTCTCGAGTGAAGATATCTTACCCTCAATCATTGCCTGTTCATTCTTAGCATCGTCATATTCTGAGTTCTCAGATATGTCACCGAAGTCAATGGCCTGCTTAATACGCTCTGCCACCTCTCGGCGTCGCACTCCCTTAAAAAGCTCCAGTTCGTTTTCCAGCTTTTTTAAACCTTCACTAGTAAGAATGACCTCTTTTTCTGACACCTTATTCTCTCCTTAACGGCAAAATTGACGGGATAAGCCCACAAAAAAAGGAAGCAGCCCTTCCGTGCAACCTCACCCCAAATATCCGGCCAATCCTTTTAAAGAATTATAATGAGCCGATAGCTCATTGTCAAGAATTAACTCCCAGCAACCGTAAGCAGCACCCCCGGCCAGGGTTTTTATTATGCTGTCCTGTGGGTTTTGGCTTAATACTCTCCCTTGATTTACAAATGCTTCCATTAATGGTCCGAGGTAACCCAGCCGACGATCCACGCCTTGCGCGATCAGGTTTTGCTCGAGATAAGGGAAGAAGCCGTAGGCTTCTGGGCTCAGATCAATAACCTGAGCCCGACTAGCTAAAGCCAATTTGGCTAAGGGCTGGTTGAAAGATAATACCAGATCACCTGGTTCCCAGGTCATTGGCCGAAAAGCCGTAACCGCTGCCCGGCAACCCCGTTCATAATATAACTGATGCAATATGGCCTCACATTGGGCTGGCACCGGACTGCTCCAGAGTACTGGACAGTGCCAATGGCTTAGCAAATCAATAATTTCTGGGATACAGGGGGTATGTCCAGCTACATAAAGTCGACGTACCTGATCACTAGCTAATCTTTCCCGAGCTAGTATCAGGGCTAAGGCAGCGGTAAAATACCAGCCGGTAAACAATGGCCGCTTCCATTCCCTGATCCCAGGTAGCCCATTGAACCAGGGCCAGGCCAAGGCTCCGACCTCAAAGCTATCTAGCTGCTCCCCTGCTGTCTGCACCAAGGCCGCTCGCTTAGACACCTCTTGGCTGCTCCACTCCGACAGACTAGATGGCAAAAGGAGCCGACAACACAACGGCCCCTCATCCTCAATCGCAAACAGAGAGTTAATTCGGGGCTTCTCCGGCCAGCGCTTTAACCAATTCCAGTGCCTTACCGCCCGCTCTTCGCGATTAAATTCTATAATCCCAATAGGCTGCATAGCTCCCCTTTAGTTAAGCTGTACCACCCCGGGCTTAAAATCGAGCTTATCTAAATACTCATAGTAATCATTAGGCTTGATTTGGTCGGGGTGTTTGCCGATTATGGATACCAATAGAGCTTCAATTACATTGGTTCCAAAGGAGCGCCCATCCATGTCCGGAGTGGTAGTGATAAGGGTTTTGGCACCTCGAACTGCCAGCATCTCGACATCCTCGCGGGTAGTGGTATTGGTAATAATCACCTTACCGTCAACCCGTTCGGGCAGATACTTGGCGATGTATTTGAAGTCCCCGGCAATGATATCCGCATCATAATAGTATTTCGCTCGCTTGGGATTTACGACAGTTTTTATATCCTCATTCGGATAAATCTTGTCAAAAGGTAACCGCACTACTACCGGTGCCACAATTGACGCCACCACATTCAAGGTTTTTAACCGGTGCATTGGAATATTGATGCCCAGAGCATAAATAAGATCGCCCAAGGTCAAAATCGCACCCTCCTGGTCAAAAGCTTGAGCCATGCCAAAGCGATCTATAGCACAAACGATGAGCACCTTTTTACCG